>JAEZMI010000347.1 GCA_023414975.1 Pseudomonadota bacterium
GTCGAGCAGCTCGACCACATTGCCGGTGGTCAGCGGGAAGGCGGCGACGCGGTCGCCGAGCCGCTTCATCGCCGAGAGGCTGGGCGAGAGCGCGATGGCGATGGGCGGATGGTCATGGTGCCGCCGCCGGTCCTGGCTGGCGCGGCGCCGCCCCGCCGCGCTCTGGCGGATGCGGTTGATGCCGGCGACGAGATAGAGGAAGGCGCCGACGAAGGGCGAGAGCAGGATGACGCCGACCCAGCCGATGGCGGCGCGCACATCGTCCTTGGTCATGGCGGCATGGATCGCCGCCACCACGCCGATGATGGTGGAGGCGACGAGGAAGATGTGCGGCCAGTAGGTCAACCAGAAGGTGGACATGCGCGATCCCGTTCCGCGGCGCGAGGCGTTTCACGGCCGCATGTTCTAGCCTGTAACGGGTAAGTTCCGCGCCGTCATCTGGCCTCGAAACGGGCGGTTCGATGCGTGCAGTCAGGCGGACGATCAGGCCGGTGTGTGCACGCGAGCGCCCTGCGCGGCATCGCCCATCAAATCGGCCATGAAATCGGCCACCAAAAAGGGCCGTCCCGGCGGGACGGCCCTTCGGGTTTCTCCGGCGGCGGGCTCAGCTCGCGGCGCGCAGCTCTTCCTCCCTGGCGGGGGCGGGGGTGTCCTCTCCCGGCTCCAGCGCGTTGGCGATGGCCTCCTCGACGCGCTCCAGCCAGACGAACTCCAGCCGGTCGCGCGCATCCTTGGGGATGTCGTCATAGTCCCGGCGGTTGCGGGCCGGGAGCATGACGCGGGTGAGGCCCGCGCGCGCGGCGGCGACCACCTTCTCCTTGATGCCGCCGACCGGCAGGACGAGACCGCGCAGGGAGATTTCCCCGGTCATCGCCGTGTCCTTGCGCACGGTGCGGCCGGAGAGCAGCGACACCAGCGCGGTGAACATGGCGACGCCCGCGCTCGGCCCGTCCTTCGGCGTGGCGCCGGCGGGGACGTGGACATGCACGTCGTGCTTCTCGAACACCGCCGGATCGATGCCGAACTCGGCGGCCCGGCTCTTGACGAGGCTCATCGCCGCCTGCGCGCTCTCCTTCATCACGTCGCCGAGCTGGCCCGTGAGGATGAGCCCGCCGCGGCCCGGCACGCGCGTCGCCTCGATGAAGAGGATGTCGCCGCCCACCGGGGTCCAGGCGAGGCCCGTGGCGACGCCGGGGGTGGAGACGCGCAGCGCCACCTCGTCCTCGAAGACCGGCGGGCCGATCAGCTCGGGCAGGTTCTGCGCGGTGATGCGCGCATGCGCGCTCGTGCCCTCGGCGATATCGACCGCGACATGGCGGATGACCCGCCCGACCTCGCGTTCGAGATTGCGCACGCCCGCCTCTCGCGTATAGGCGCGGATGAGGGTGCGCAGGGCGTCGTCCTCGATCTCCACCTGCGCCGGCGTCACGCCGTTCGCCTCCAGCTGGCGGCGCACGAGGTAGCGCTTGGCGATCTCCAGCTTCTCCGTGTCGGTGTAGCCGGAAAGCTGGATGATCTCCATGCGGTCGCGCAGCGGACCGGGAATGGTGTCCAGCATGTTGGCGGTGGCGATGAAGACGACGCGCGAGAGGTCGAAGGGCAGGCCGAGATAATTGTCGCGGAACGTGCCGTTCTGCTCGGGGTCGAGCACCTCCAGCATCGCGGCCGAGGGGTCGCCCTGAATGCCGGAGCCCATCTTGTCGATCTCGTCCAGCATCATCACGCAGTCGCGGGTGCCCGCCTTGCGGATGCCCTGGATGATGTTGCCGGGCAGCGCGCCGACATAGGTGCGGCGGTGGCCGCGGATTTCCGCCTCGTCATGCACGCCGCCGAGCGAGACGCGGACGAATTTGCGGCCCATGGCGCGGGCGATGGACTGGCCGAGCGAGGTCTTGCCCACGCCGGGCGGCCCGGCGAAGCACAGGATCGGCGCCTTGCCGTTCGGCGCGAGCTTGCGCACGGCGAGATATTCGACGATGCGGCGCTTGATCTTGTCGAGGCCGAAATGGTCCTCGTCCAGCACGCGGCGCGCCTCGGCGATGTCGATCGGCGGGGTCTCCGGCAGCTTCCAGGGCAGCGCGATCAGCCAGTCGAGATAGGTGCGGATCATGCCGTATTCGGCGCCGGCATCCGGCATGCGGCGCAGCCGGCCCAGCTCCTTGCGGGCCATCTGCTCGACATCCTCTGGCATGCCGGCCTCGGCGATCGCCGTCTCCAGCTCGGCGATCTCCTGCGCGTTGCCGTTGTCCTCGCCGAGCTGCTTCTGGATCGCCGCCATCTGCTCGCGCAGCAGAACCTCGCGCTGGCGCTCGTCCAGCGACGCCTTGGTCTGCTTGCTGATCTCCTGCGACAGCCGGAGCACCTCGATGCGGTGCGCGAGCAGGCGCGAGACCTTGTTCATGCGGGCGACGATGTCGACCGTCTCCAGAAGCTCCTGCTTCTCGTCCGGGGAGATGTCGAGATAGGCGCTCACGAGGTCCGACAGGCCCGAGGGCGAGTTCGCCCCGCGCACGGCGGCCATCAGCTCCGGCGGCACCTGCGGCAGAAGCTCCAGCGCCTCGCCGGCCTGCGCCTGCAGATGGACGAAGCGCGCCTCGATCTCCGAGGTCGGCGCGACCGCCTCGTCGATGCGGGTGACGCGCGCGGTGATGAAGGGCTTCTCGCGGACGAACTCATCCACGCGGAAGCGCTGCTCGCCCTGGCAGACGAGGTGATGCGTGCCGTCCGGCGCCGTGACATAGCGCAGGATGTTGGCGACGACGCCCATGCGGTGCAGGTCGGTCGGGCCGGGTTCGTCGGTCGTGGCGTCACGCTGCATGAGGATGCCGACGGGCCGGCCCTCGCGCGCCGCCTGCTGGGCGGCCGCGATGGAGGAGGGGCGGGCGACGGCGACCGGCATCACCACGCCGGGGAACAGCACGAAGCTGCGGACCGGCAGGATGATGAGCTGGTCGGCCGGGACGGACGAGCCCTGGGCGCCGGGGGCGGGCGTCGCCCCTTCCGAGCCGCCGGTGCCGCCGCCGGCATCGGCCGTGCGCAGGAAGGCGGGGCGGGCGCCGGGGACGTTGTTCAGATCGCGATAGGTCATGTCTCGTCCCCTCTCACAGCTTGCGCAGCACGATGGCCAGGCAGCCATTGACGACGCGCGGCCGCGCCACCTCGTAGCGCCCGGCCGGCAGGCCCAGATGGCGTTCGAAGCGGCCCTGGGGCAGCTCCATGCGGTGGATGGTGGCGCGGTGGAATTCGGCGGGCAGGATGCGCTCGCCGGCAATGGTGAGCACGCCGTTCTGGATGGTCGCGGTCATGCGCTCGGGATCGACGCCGGGCAGGGCGGCGAGCACGATCAGCTCGCGCTCGGTTTCCAGCACGTCGACCGGCGGCTCCCAGCAGGGCGCGCGGTGGTGCGCCGGGGCCTCGGCAAGCCGGGCCGGCTGGAACATCTCGCGGTGCATGCGTTCGGCGCGGTTCAGCATGTCGATCGCGTCCGACCACATCCAGACGCGGGGGTCAGATTTCTTCATGGGGTTCTCCTCGGCGCTCCCGTCGTTCGGCCTCCGGGACCCGCCTTTGCGCTGATATGGGAACGGATCGCGCCGCCGCCAGAGAAAGGCACGCCGGCCGCGCGCCGCGCGACGATGAGGCGGCGTATCGGCAAATGCGCCGCCACCTCGTTCCAACCCCCCGCGCCAATCCCAGGCACGACCCCGCGCGGAATACCGCGGAAGACGCGGATGAACCGCCGGCGGTGCGCGGAAGAACCGCGGCGGACCGGGCCGAATGGTAGTGGGCGCGGCATTGCCGCTGCGGCATTAATGAAATATTACCCAAACAGTTCTAGCCTTGGCGTGATCAAGCTTCCCGCAGGGTTGATTCCCGATAGTGCGGGGGCTGTTCGCGACCGTGGATGACCTGTACAGTCCGGGCGTGACCCGGGCCGGGCCTGCTCGTCGCCTGTATCGCCATGTGAGTAGAGACGCCTGATGCGGCTTGTCGGAACTTTCATCCTTGGCTCGGCCGGCCTCGCCGCGGTGGCGGTGGCCGTAGCCTGGATGTCCAGCGCCATCGTGCCCACGCCGGCCGATGCCGCCCGCGCCCAGCCCGAGTTCCGCATGGAGCCGGCGGCGCCCGAGCCCTTCGCCGTCGAGGTGACGGACGTGCCGGTGGCCGCCCCGCTGCTCAGCGTGACCGACATCCGCAACTTCTATGCCTCCGGCGAGATCGCCCAGCCCGATGGCTGGCTGTTCAAGCACGAGATCATGCCGGTGCGCCCGACCACCATGGCGGCGCTGCCGGTGCCCGCGCGCGATGTCGAGGCCGATGCGGCGCCGAGCGTCGAGACCGTGGTGGCGGTGCCGCTGCCGCCGACCAAGCCGCTCTTCGCCGGCGGCGTGACGCCCGGCGATTCGGCCGAGGACACGCTGAGCCTTGCCCCGCTGCCGCCGAGGAAGCCCGACGCCCCGGCCCAGATGGCCATGCTGCCGCCGACCCTGCCCGAGGACGACGCGCCGGAAGCCGCGCCCGAGCCCCCGGCCCAGCCCCAGGCGAAGGACGAGCTGCGCTACCCGACGCCCGAGGACCGGTTCGCCATCTACGACATCAAGGCGCGCAAGCTCTATCTGCCCAACGGCAAGAAGCTGGAGGCGCATTCCGGCTATGGCGACAAGTTCGACGACATCCGCTACGTGCATGTGAAGATGTACGGCCCGACGCCGCCGAACCGCTACAAGCTGCGGATGCGCGAGGCGCTGTTCCACGGCACCGAGGCCGTGCGCCTGCTGCCCGTGGGCGACGGCAAGATGTATGGCCGCAACGGCTTCCTGCTGCACCCCTATCTGCTCGGCCCGCGCGGCGATTCGAACGGCTGCATCTCGCTCGCCGACTACGATTCCTTCCTGACCGCCTTCAAGAGGGGCGAGGTCACGGAGGTGATCGTGGTCGAGGCCATGCCGAGGTCGGCCGAGCCGGCGAGCCCGCTGCTTTCCTGGCTGACCGGCCGCAAGAGCTGAGGCGGGATCCCCGCACGAGCTGAGCCGGGGTTTTCCGGTGCGGCGGCGGGCGCCCGCCTTTGGTCGCATCCCGATTCCCGAAGCCGGCTCTTGAAACCGCCCCCCTGCTGCTGACATGCTTGTGCGGTGCAGCAAGGAGGCCGAGCCGTGAGCGAACCCGATTTCAGCGAAGGCGCGGCCTATGTGAGGGGGCACTTCGTCCCGCTGCGCGAGGCGGCGGTGCCCGTGACCGACTGGGGCTTCAGCCGCTCCGACGTGGTCTATGACGTCGTCCATGTCTACCGCAGCGGCTTCTTCCGCCTCCCCGACCATCTCGACCGCTTCCACCGCGCCATGGCCGCGCGCCAGCTCGCCCCGCCGGAGAGCCGGGAGATGATGGAGGAGGTGCTGCACCGCTGCGTGGCGCTGGCCGGGCTCGACGACGCCTATGTGTCGATGATGGCGCTGCGCGGGCGCCCGCGCATTCGCGGCTCGCGCCGCCCGGCCGACTGCGACAATCATTTCATGGCCTATGCCGCGCCGTGGATCGACGTGATTCCGCCGGAGGTGCAGGCGCGCGGCGCGCATCTGATGATCGCGTCCACCCCGCGCATCCCCGATGCCAGCGTCGACCCCACGGTGAAGAACTTCCAGTGGGCGGACCTCACCACCTCCGTGCTGGAGGCGCACGCGCATCATTACGACACGGCGGTGCTGTGCGATGCGGAGGGCTTCGTGACCGAAGGGCCGGGCTTCAACGTGTTCATCGTGGAGAACGGGCGGGTGCTCACGCCCGACCGCGGCAGCCTGCAGGGCATCACCCGCGGCTCGGTTCTGGAGATGTGCGCCGAGCTGGGCATCGAGGCGGCGATCGCCCCGGTGACGCGGGCCATGCTGGAGAGCGCCGACGAGGTGTTCGCCGCCACCACGGCGGGCGGGGTGATGCCGGTCGCGCGCGTCGGCACCGCGGCGGGCGTGCGCATTCTCGGCAACGACCGGCCGGGGCCGGTGTCGGCCCTGCTGCGCGAGGAATACTGGAAGCGCCATGAGGCCGGCTGGCACATGACGCCGGTCCGCCGCGAGCTCGCGGACCTGCCGGCGACGCTGTAGAACGGGGCGAGCCCGCCCGCACAAGGTCCCTGCATGTCTACGTTACCCTCGACGTCACCCTCCACGCTTCACGCCGGCTACTTCACCGACGGCCTCGACGCCGATCCCGAACTCGCCACGGCCCTCAGGGGTGAACTCGCCCGCCAGCGCGAGGGGATCGAGCTCATCGCCTCGGAGAACATCGTCTCGCGCCTCGTGCTGGAGGCGCAGGGCTCGGTCCTCACCAACAAGACCGTCGAGGGGCTACCCTATGCCCGCTATTATGGCGGGGCGGAGTTCGCCGACGCCATCGAGGCGCTGGCGGTGGAGCGGGCCAAGCGCCTGTTCGGCGCGCGCTTCGCCAATGTGCAGCCCCATTCCGGCTCCAACGCCAATGCCGGCGTGTTCCTCGGCCTCCTGAAGCTCGGCGACACCATCCTATCCATGGACACGGCGGCGGGCGGGCACATCAGCCACGGCCACCCGGCGACGCTGACCGGGCGCGACTACACCATCGTGCGCTACGGGGTGAGCCGGGAAAGCGAGCGGATCGAGCTCGACGCGCTGCGCCGGCTGGCGCTGGACCACCGCCCGAAGATGATCGTCGCCGGCGGCTCGGCCTACCCCTTCGCGCTGGATTTCGAAGGCATGCGCGCCATCGCCGACGAGGTGGGGGCGCTGTTCATGGTCGACATGGCGCATTTCGCCGGGCTGGTGGCGAGCGGGCTCTATCCCGACCCGGTGCCGCACGCCGATGTCGTCACCTCCACCACCTACAAATCGCTGCGCGGGGCGCGCGGCGGGCTGGTGCTATGGAACGACCCCGACCTTTCCGACCGGATCAATTACGGCATCTTTCCCGGCGTGCAGGGCTCGGTGATGATGCACGCGGTCGCCGGCAAGGCCGCCTGCTTCGGCGAGGCGCTGCGGCCGGAATTCGCCGCCTATAACCGCGCCGTGCTGGACAATGCCCGCAGGCTGGCCGCGCAATTGGCGCAGGCCGGGCTGCGGATCGTCGGCGGCGGCACCGATAGCGGGCTGATGCTGGTGGACCTCTCCCCGCTCGGCGTCACCGGCGAGGTCGCCGCCAAGGCGCTGGAAAAGGCGGGGCTCGCGGTGAACAAGAACCTCATCCCGTTCGACACCCGACCGCCGGAGGCGCCCTCCGGCCTGCGCCTTTCCGCCAATGCCGGCACGGCGCGCGGCTTCGGCGCGGATGAATTCGTCACCATCGCCGGCTGGATCGCCGCCGTCTGCCGCGCCCCGCAGGACGCGGCGCTGCTGGCGCGCCTTCACGACGAGGTGCGGGCGCTCTGCGCCCGCTTCCCGATCTACTGAGCGCCGCGGCGGGCGAAAGCCCTGCGAGAAAGCGGGCTCCCGCGGGCGATGCGGTGCGATTGGACGCGCGGGCCGGCATCATCGCCCGCCGAGACCCGAACACAGACCGCGTGATCCGCCCGGCGTGCGTTGCAAGCGGGTCGGCGCGTGCTCTAGAGGATGAGCCACAAGTTCCGTCCGCCGAAAGAGCATGCCCCGCATGAACGAGATCATCCCGCGCGCCGCGTCCCAAGATACGTCATTCGATGCGCCCCTCGCCGCCTCCCTCGCCGCGCGCATCGAGGCGAGGGAGGCGGTGATCGGCGTGATCGGTCTCGGCTATGTCGGCCTGCCGCTGGCGCTGGTGGCGGTCGAGGCGGGCTTTCCGGTCATCGGCTTCGATATCAACCCGCGCCGGGTCGCGGAGATCGCGGCCGGGCGGCAGGTCATCAAATACATTCCGGCCGCCCGGATGGAGGGCGCGCTCGCCACCGGGCGCTTTGCCGCGACCACCGATTTCGCCCGCCTCGCCGATTGCGACGCCGTCATCATCTGCGTGCCGACGCCGCTGACCCGCCAGCGCGAGCCGGACCTTTCCTTCGTGGCCGACACCGCCCGCGCCATCGCGCGCACGCTGAAGCCGGGCCAGCTCGTGGTGCTGGAATCGACGACCTGGCCGGGGACCACGGTGGAGGTGGTGAAGCCCATCCTCGAAGAAGGCGGGCTGGTCGGCGGGCGCGATTTCTTCCTCGCCTTCTCGCCCGAGCGCGAGGACCCCGGCAATGCGAGCTTCTCCACCGCCACCATTCCCAAGGTGGTCGGCGGCGACGGCCCCGAGGCCGGGCGGCTGGCGCAGGCGCTCTATCGCCCGCTGGTGACGAAGGTCGTGCCGGTCGCGTCCACCCAGGTGGCGGAAGCGGCCAAGCTGACCGAGAACATCTTCCGCTCGGTCAATATCGCCCTGGTGAACGAACTCAAGACCGTCTACGCCGCCATGGGCATCGATATCTGGGAGGTGATGGAGGCGGCGGCGACCAAGCCCTTCGGCTTCATGCCGTTCTATCCCGGCCCCGGCCTTGGCGGGCACTGCATCCCCATCGACCCGTTCTACCTGACCTGGAAGGCGCGCGAATTCGACATCGAGACGCGCTTCATCGAGCTTGCCGGCCAGATCAACACGCGCATGCCCTATGTCGTGGTGGACCGCCTCGCCGAGGCGCTGGACCGCCATGCCGGGCGCGGCCTCGCGGGAGCCCGCATCCTCGTGCTCGGCGCGGCCTACAAGAAGAATGTCGACGATGTCCGCGAAAGCCCGGCGCTGAAGCTGATGGAGCTGATCGACGAGCGCGGCGGGCTGTGCGAGTTCCACGACCCCTTCGTCGCCGCCCTGCCGCCGACCCGCCGCCACGCGCAGCTCAACGGCAAGGCCTCCCGCCCCCTCACGGCCGAGCTGGTGAGCGGGGTCGACGCGGTGCTGGTGGCGACGGACCATGACGGGGTGGATTATGCGCGGGTGGCGCAGCACGCGCGGGTCGTCGTCGACACGCGCAACGTCTTCGCGCGGCTGGGCCTGACCCCGGCGGTGCTGGTCAAGGCGTGACGGCCGGCGCGCTCAGGGGGCCGCGGCGGAGGTCGCCGTGACCTTGGCGCAGGTTTCGGCCGGCGCGACATCGGTGCAGGCGGGGCCGCGGCGGAACTCGTCGTAATAGAGCCGCCAGACATTGTCCTGCCCGGCACGGTAGGGCCCGAACTTGAAATAGAGGTGGCTGCCGAGGCCGGGCCCCTCATGGCCGATCTTGCCCTCGACCGTGGCGATCCACGCGCCGTTGGTCAGGATCTCGATGCGCCCGTCGCCCTGCGGACCCGGCTTCACCAGAAAGACGAAGTCCACCCAGCCGGACGACAGCGCGGGAAGCGTGCCGCCGCGCGGGGTCACGATGAGGTCCGGCGTGCAGCCCGTGAAACCCGAGGCGACCGCGTCGCGCCCGCCCGGCTCGACGGCCACCAGCGCGCGGAACTGGTTGAAGTCGTCGGGAGGGCCGGCGGCGGCCTCGCCGGGTTTGCAGCCGGCGGGCCGCTCGGCGCTGCCGATCTCGGCGAAGGCGCCGGTGTCGGTGTCGATGGTGACGGCGAGCTTGCCTTCCATCAGCCGCAGCGCCAGCAGCGGGCTGTAATCCCCCTTGGCGCCGGGGTCGATCTCACGCTTCCACTGCGCCATGACATAGCGGTGGCGCTCGGTCGGGATCGGCTCCGCCATCTTCATCGCGAAGGCGTACCAGACCGGGTCGCCATAGCGCACGAGGATGTCCGGCTTCTCCCAGACCTCGGCGCGCTCGCTGCACAGCTCGTTGTCCGCCGGGCATTGCGGGCGCACGGACAGATCGATGGCGCCTTTGCCGGATCGCACGACCTCGGACTGGAAGCGGAAGGTCCCCGCCCCCTGCTCGCGGTTGTTCTTGTAATAAAGGCCGCCGCCGGGCGCGAAATCCGTGCCCTCGAAATCGTCGTGGAGGATGATTTTCTGCCCGTCCGCCTCGCTGGCCGACACGGTTCCGGACGATAATACCGCAAGACCGAGGCCGGCGGCAAAGATGACCGGGGATGAGTGCCGCAGGACGTGAAAAGTCAGCCTTGGCAGGGACTTCATGCTAGCCTGTCATCATTTCGTGATGGAGCGTGCGCTTGTCGGGAGGGCCGACTATTTATGACGGTTAGAATCTTAAGCTCTTCCTAGGAAAGGCGTAAAGGCCTTGGCCGGTAACTTCTTCCGTTACGTCTGGCGGCACAGCCGGCGCGAGCAATTGATCGTGCTGAGCTTCGTGCTGTTTTCGCTGCCGTTTTACTGGTGGTCGCTGGACGTTCCCAAGCGCATCGTCAACGAAGGCATTCAGGGCGACGTCTTCGCCCATGGCCAGACGACCGCCCGCCTCTTCGACATCACCCTGTCGCTGCCCGATTTCCTGGGCGGCTGGAGCTGGCACGTCACCGATGGCGTGATGCTGGCGCAGGTGCCGTATCTGTTCGCGCTGAGCCTGGTTTTCCTCGTGCTCACGCTGATCAATGGCTGGTTCAAATACGTCATCAACATCCGCAAGGGCGTGCTGGGCGAGCGGATGCTGCGCCGGCTGCGCTTCGAGCTGTTCTCCCTCGCCATGCGCTTCCGCCCCGAGGATGTGCGCACCACCAAGTCCGCCGAAGTCACTTCGATGATCAAGGACGAGGTGGAGCCGATCGGCGGCTTCTTCGGCGAGGCCTTCATCACGCCGGCCTTTCTGGGCACGCAGGCGCTGACGGCGATGATCTTCATCCTGGCGCAGAATGTGTGGCTGGGCACGCTGGCTCTCGCGCTCATTCTCGTGCAGGGCATCGTCATCCCGCATCTGCGGCGCGAGCAGATCCGCCTGGGGCGGATGCGCCAGCTCGAATCGCGCGTGCTCGCCGGGCGCATCGGCGAGATGGTGGAGGCCGCGCCGGCGCTGCATGTCTTCGGCGTCACCGGCTATACCGCCTCCGAGATCGGCAAGCGGCTGGGCACGCTGTTCGACATCCGCCTGCGGCTCTACCGCCGCAAGTTCGCGGTGAAGTACCTCAACAACCTGCTGGCGCAGCTTACGCCCTTCATCTTCTACACGCTGGGCGGCTATCTCGCGCTGCAGGGCAAGCTGGATATCGGCCAGCTCGTGGCGGTGATCGCCGCCTATCGCGACCTGCCGACCCCGATCAAGGAACTGATCGACTGGGACCAGCAGCGCGCCGACGTGACGGTGAAGTATGAGCAGGTGGTGGGCGCCTTCTCCAAGGAATTCATGATGCCCAAGGAGCCGGCCGAGCCGCCGGCGCCGATCCCCGCCGATGCGCCGATCACGCTCGTCGGCCTGCGCGTGGTGAACGGGCGCGGTATGGTGCAGGTGGACCGCATGTCCGCCGCCATCGCCCGCCCCGCCCGCGTCGCGCTGGTCGGGCCCACCGGCAGCGCGCGCGACATCGTCCCCAAGGTGCTCGGCCGGCAGATCACCGACTATCAGGGCAGCGTGACCCTCGGCGCGCACGAGATCGGCACGATGAGCGACGCGCAGGCCAACGCCGCGCTGCTCTATGTCTCGGGCGAGCCCTACATCATGTCCGGCACGATCCGCGACAATCTCTGCCTGGCGCTGCGCCGCGCCACCCCGCCCGAGGAGGAGCCGAAGGACGGCTGGGCCCGCTACTGGCGCGACGAGGCGCGGATGACCGACAACCCGGCCGTCTCGCCCGATGTCGACTGGATCGACTATCGCGGCTTCGGCATCGAGGGGCCGGAGGCGCTGAACAGCGCCATCATCGCGGCGCTGCGCGTGGTGCGCGGCTATGACGACATCTTCCGCGTCGGCATGAGCAGCCGGCTCGGGGACGATATCGAGCCGGCCGTGGCCGAGCGCCTGCTCAAGGCGCGCGCGGCCATCCTCCAGCGCTTCGAGGAGAAGGGCATGGGCGGCTATGTGGAGACCTTCAAGCCCGACCGCTTCAACACCAGCGCCTCCATCGGCGAGAACCTGCTGTTCGGCGTCTCCATCGGCTCGCGCTTCGCGCCGGAGAACCTGGCGCACGATCCGTTCGTGCGCTCGATCATCGCGGCGGAGGCGCTCGTCGGGCCGTTGACCGGCATCGGGCTGAAGATGGTGGAAACGGTGGCGGAAGCCTTCCAGGGCCTCGCCGCCAACAACCCGCTGCGCGAGCGCTACTCCTTCATCGACGAGGCGGAGCTGGGCGAATTGTGGCCGCGGCTGCAGCAGACCTGGCAGCGCGGCCAGCGCCGGCAGTTCTCGCCGGAGCTGCGCGACAAGCTGATCGGCTATGCGTTGATGTATATCGAGCCGCAGCACCGCCTGAACCTGATCGACGACCAGCTCGTCGCCCGCGTGCTGCGGGCGCGGGCGAGCTTCCGCGAGTTCCTTCCCGCGACCGATGCGGACCAGATCGAGTTCTACGATCCCGGCCGGCTGATGCCGGCGGCCTCGATCCGCGACAACCTGCTGTTCGGCCGCGTGCGCTACGGCAAGGCGCATATGCGCGAGAAGATCGTCGCCGCCGCCGCGCAGGTGCTGGACGAGCTCGATCTCGAGACCTTCGTGGTCTCGCGCGGCCTCGACCAGGAAGCCGGGCCCGGCGGGCGCCTGCTCTCGCCGCAGCAGCGCATCACGGTGCAGCTCGCCCGCGCCATGCTGCGGCGGCCCGATATCCTCATCATCGACGGCGCGCTCTCTAGCTTCGGAGCCGGAGAGGCGCATATGATCATGCAGAACATTTTCGAGGCGATGTCCGGGAAAACCGTCATTGCCGCGCAGTCGAACGATGACGATCTTAGTGCGTTCGATCTGGTGATGACGTTCGAAGGGGCGAAACTCACCGGTACCGAGCACAGGGGAGGTGCCGAGGCGGCATCGCCCGAGGAGAGGGAGCCCGCGCCGCAGACGGCACCGGCTCCACAGGAGGCTGTGAAATGACCATCGAGGACGAGGTCCGGTCCCTCCAGAAGTTCCGGATGTTCCACAATGTGGAGAGCGCCAAGCTCAAGCTCATGGCGATGATCGCCGACCGGGTGGTGTTCCAGCCCGGCGAGGTGATCTACGCGCAGGGCGATGCGTCGGACGCCGTCTACATCGTGCTGGACGGGCAGTTCAAGGTGTCGCTCAACACCAGCTGCGGCGTGATCGACTTCGCCGAGCATGTGCGCGGCGCGCTCCTGGGCGAGGCCGGCGTGCTGTGCGACCAGAACCGCATGGCCACCATCACCGCCGAGACGACGGTGACGGCGCTGCGCATCGACCGCGAGTCGTTCCTCCAGCTGCTGCGGGAGTCCCAGCCCTTCAACCACGCGGTGATGCGCGAGCTCGGCCGGCAGATCATGGACCTCAACAATATCTGCGCCCAGCTGGTGCAGCGCCTGCCGAAGGGAACGCCGGCGGCCGATGCCGGCCGGCAGATCGCCGCCCCGGCCACGGCGCCGGCGTACTGACCGCACCCGCATGTCGCTGACCTCGACCACACCCACGCCGGAGGCAGCCATCGGGACGCGCGGGGAGCTGCGCGATCTTCCCTGGGCGTGCCTGGCGCGGCTGTGGTCGGGGGTGGTGCTGTTCGTCTTCGTGCTGACGCACCTGCTCAACCATGCCGTCGGCATCTTCGGTGTCGGCGCCATGGAATATGTCCAGCAATGGCGCTGGTTTCTCTGGCAGTCCTGGCCGGGCACGGTGCTGCTCTACGGCGCGGTCGCCATCCACATGGTGTTCGCCGCCTACCGCATCACGCTGCGCCGAACCTGGCGGATGCCGAAGGACGAGGCCTGGCAGATTCTCTCCGGCCTTGCCATTCCTTTCCTGATCGTCGGCCACATCGTGAACACGCGCATCGCCGGCTCCTGGTTCGGGGCGGATATCAGCTATCACGGCGTGCTCGCCCGCATGTTCCCGGCCGCCGTCTTCTCGCAGTCCATGCTGCTGATCGTCTCCTGGAGCCACGGGGTGATCGGCCTGCATCACGCGCTGCGCTACCAGCACTGGTACCGCAGCTTCCGCGTCGCCGGCCTCGTGCTGGTGGTGCTGATCCCCTTCCTCGCCATGGCCGGCTTCATCGCCGCCGGGCGCGAGGCGGTGCAGGGCGGCCCTCCCGCGCCGCGCACGCCCGAGCAGCAGGCGGGCCTCGACCGGGTCGACATGATGCTGACGACCGGCGTCGCGGGCTTCGCCCTCGGCTTCGTCGGGCTGATGGGGGTGTTCTATATCCGCCGGCGGGTCGGCAACACCATCACCATCACCTATCGCGGCTATGGGCCGGTCGAGGTGCCGGTGGGAACGTCGGTGCTGGAAGCGAGCCGGATGCACCATATTCCGCATCCCTCCACCTGCCGCGGGCGCGGGCGCTGCTCCACCTGCCGGGTGCAGATCCTCGCGGGGGCGGACACGCTGCCGGAGCCCTTCGGCGCCGAGCGCGCGGTTCTCGCGGGGATCGGCGCGCCCTCCTCGGTGCGTCTCGCCTGCCAGCTCCGCCCGGCGCAGGGCCTGTCGGTGCGCGTGCTGATGCCGGTGCTCGGCCATCGCTTCGGCGGCGATCTCGACGCGGAAGCGCGCGAATGGGCGATGGAGCGCGAGGCGACCGTGCTGGTGCTGGACGTGCGGGCCTTCACCACCCTCACCCATAACCGCCTGCCTTATGAAATCGCCGTGCTGGTGAACCGGTTCTCCGCCGAGATGACGCAGGCCGTGGAGAGCCATGGCGGGCGCATCGACCAGATGTATGGCGACGGGCTGATGGCGGTGTTCGACGCGACGGAAAAGGCCGCGGGCGGCGCCCGCGCCGCGCTGCGCGCCGCCCGCGACATGACGCGGGTGCTCGAACTGCTGAATTCGGAAATGCGCGGCGTGCTGCCCATTCCGATCCGCGCCGGCATCGGCGTCCACACCGGCTCCATCGTTCTCGCCCGCGTCGGCGACGGCCTCGATGACCATCTCGTGCGCGCCATCGGCAACACGGTGGCCGTCTCCTTCGCGCTGGAGGCGGCCTCGAAGGAGTTTCTGGCCGATTATGTGATCTCGGCCGACACCGCCAAGGCCTCGGGGTTCGATTTCTCGCATCTGCCCCAGCGGGACGTGACCGTCGATTCGAACGGCATGACCGTCTCGGCCTATGCGGTGCCGGATGTGGCGACGCTCGACGCGGTCATGGACAGCCGCGCCATCATGGGCGTGCTCAAGGCAGCGAGGGCGTGACGGCGTGGCGGGGACGGGGGAGCAGACGCAGCTGATGGACGCGCCCCGGATCGCCCCCGGCTCGACCGATGTGCTGCGCATCGAGGATCTGCGCATCTCCTTCGTCACCCACGGCCAGCTCACCGAGGTGGTGAAGGGCGTGTCGCTGCGGGTGCCCGCGGGCAAGACGGTGGCGCTGGTGGGGGAAAGCGGCTCCGGCAAGACCGTGATCTCCCAGGCCATCATGGGCCTGTTGCCGCGCAACGGCCTGATCGAGGCGGGCCGCATCGTGTTCAACGACCCCGCGCCGGGCGGCAAGACGGTGGACATCGCCACGCTGTCGCGCGACGGGCGCACGATCCGCAAGCTGCGCGGCGGGCGGATCGGCATGATCTTCCAGGAGCCGATGTCCTCGCTCTCGCCGGTGCACACCATCGGCAACCAGATCGAGGAAGCGCTGCAACTGCACCGCCCGCACCCCAGGCGCGAGGCGCGGGCGGTGACGGAGAAGATGCTGGCGCTGGTGGGCTTTCGCGACCCGCACCGCTCCTACGACCAGTATCCGTTCGAGCTGTCGGGCGGCCTGCGCCAGCGCGCCATGCTGGCCATGGCGCTGATCTGCCAGCCGGCGCTGCTGATCGCCGACGAGCCGACCACGGCGCTCGACGTCACCATCCAGGCGCAGGTGCTCAAGCTGATGAAGGATCTCCAGGCCGAGATGGGCATGGCGATCCTGCTGATCACCCATGACCTCGGCGTGGTCGCCAACATGGCGGACGAGGTCGTCGTGGTCTATCGCGGGCAGGTGATGGAGGCCGGCACGGTGGACGACGTGTTCCGCCGCCCGCAGCACCCCTATCTGAAGGCGCTGCTGAAGGCCTCGCCCGATTTCGACATGAAGCCCGGCGAGCGGCTCGTCGCGCTGCGCGAGGTGGCGCCCGTGCTGCCGCCGGGCTTCGCGCGCCGCGAGACCACCGCCAGCACCCCGCCGCTGCTGCGCGTGCGCCATTTGAGCAAGAGCTATGGCACGAAGAACAACCGCGTGGTCGCGGTCGAGGATGTGAGCTTCGATGTCGCGCGCGGCCAGTGCCTTGGCCTCGTGGGCGAGAGCGGCTCGGGCAAGACCACGGTCGGCCACATGATCATGCGCTCGCGCCGCGCCGATGGCGGCTCCGTGGTGTTCGACGACGGCTCCGGCCCGGTGGACGTGCTGGCGCTGGACGAGGCGGAGCTGCGCGCCTTCCGCCCGCGCATGCAGATGATCTTCCAGGACCCGGTGTCCTCGCTCTCGCCGCGCATGACCGTGCTCGACATCATCCGCGAGCCGATGATCATCCAGAACCGCGGCACGGAGGCCGAGCAGAAGCGCCGGGCGGTGGAGCTGATGGAATGCGTCGGGCTCGATCCGCGCTTTCTCAGCCGCTACCCGCACAGCTTCTCCGGCGGCCAGCGCCAGCGCATCGGCATTGCGCGGGCGCTGGCACTCAACCCGGACCTCATCATCTGCGACGAGCCGGTCTCCGCGCTCGACGTGTCGGTGCAGGCGCAGGTGCTGAACCTGCTGAAGGACCTGCAGGCCTCGCTGGGCCTCACCTATTTCTTCATCTCGCACAATCTGGCGGTGGTGCATTACATGGCCGCGCGCATCGCCGTGATGGCGCGCGGGCGCCTCGTCGAAATCGGGCCGCGCGAGGCGATCTTCAACCGGCCGGCGCATCCCTATACGCGCACGCTGCTGAAGGCCGTGCCGCTCCCCGATCTCGACCGGCGGCTCGACTTCGCCTCCTGCGTGCCGACGGGCGGCGCCTCCGACTCGGCGAGCTGGCCGGAGGCGTTCCGCCCGCAGGCGGGACGGCTGGGGCTGATCGACCTCGGCGGCGGCCATTGCGTGCTGGCCGATGAGGACTGCACCGCCCGCGACCTGACGGCGGCGTGAGGCGATGATGCGGCGGTGCGTTTCCCTCATCCGGCATCTCGCCCCCGTCCGGCATCTCGCCCTCGGACTGCTCCTCGCCGTGATGGCGGCACCGCTCAGTGCCCCGGCGCAGGCGCGCGGACGCGATCTTTCCAACGAACCGCCGGTCTTCGTGCGCGCCATTCTGGAAGGGCGCCTGCCGCCGCTCGCCGAGCGCATCCCGGAAAATCCGCGCGTGATCGACCTGCCGGCCATGGGCCGCGCGCCCGGCCATTATGGCGGCACGATCCGCATGCTGATGGGCGACCAGCGCGACATCCGGTTCATCACCATCTACGGCTATGCCCGCCTCGTCGTGTTCGACACCAAGGGCAACCTCGTGCCCGACATCCTCGACAGCGTCGATGTGCAGGAAGGGCGCATCTTCACCCTGCATCTGCGCAAGGGACATCGCTGGTCGGACGGGCAGCCCTTCACGGCGGAGGATTTCCGCTACTGGTGGGACGACGTCGCCAACAATGAACGCCTCAGCCCCGACGGGCCGCCCCTGCAGATGAAGGTGCAGGGCGAGGAGGCGCGTTTCGAGGTCATCGACGCCACCACGGTGCGCTACAGCTGGTCGAGGCCCAATCCCGGCTTCCTGCCGGCGCTGGCGGGGGCGCAGCCGCTGGTGATCGCCATGCCCGCCCATTATATGCGCCAGTTCCACCAGACATACGCCGACCCGCTGAAGCTCTCCGCGCTCATCAAGCTGGAGCGGGTGAAGGACTGGACGGCGCTGCATGACCGCATGGCCCGCGCCTACCGGCCGGAAAACCCCGACCTGCCGCTGCTCGGCCCGTGGATCCCGAAGACCTCGCCGCCGGCCGAATTCTTCGTCTTCAAGCGCAACCCCTTCTACCACCGGGTGGACGAGCAGGGGCGCCAGCTGCCCTATGTCGACGAGATCACGATGGCGATCGGCACCTCCTCGCTGATCCCCGCCAAGGTGGCGGCGGGCGGCTCGGACCTGCAGGCGCGCTACATCGCCTTCGCCGACTACACCTTCCTCAAGGCCGCCGAGGCGCGCGGCCATTACAAGGTGCGGCTCTGGGAGCGCGGCGAGGGCTCCTTCGTGGCGCTGGTGCCCAATCTCAACGTCAAGGACGAGGTCTGGCGCCGGCTGCTGCGCGAGGTGGACGTGCGCCGCGCGCTCTCCGTCGCCATCAACCGGCACGACATCAACCAGGTGATCTTCTTCGGGCTCGGCCATGAGGGGGCCAACACGGTCATCCCCGGCAGCCCGCTCTACAAGGACGCCTATGACCAGGCATGGTCGCAATATGATCCGGCGCTCGCCAACAAGCTGCTCGACGCCGCCGGTCTCGCCAAGCGCGACCTCGAAGGCTTCCGCCTGCTGCCCGACGGGCGCCGGGCGGAGATCACGGTCGAGACCTCCGCCGACAACATGGAGGAGACCGACATCCTCGAACTCGTCGGCTATGACTGGGCGAAGGTCGGCATCAAGCTCTATGTCCGCGGCACGCAGCGCGACCTGCTGCGGCGCGGGGTGATCGCCGGCAATGTGATGATGGCGGTCTGGCCGGGCATGGACAACGCCATTCCCAGCCCCGACATGTCGCCGGAGGCGCTGGCTCCGACCAACTCCATGCAGTTCCAATGGCCGCTCTGGGGCCAGTATGTCGACAGCGCCGGCCGCGAGGGGGAAAAGCCCGAGCTCGCCGCCGCGCAGGAACTGATCGACCTCTCCCGCAAATGGCGCACCTCCGTCACCAGCGCCGAGCGCGCGGCGATCTGGACGCGGATGCTGGAGATCAACGCGGACGAGGTGTTCACCATCGGCATCGTCAACCGCGTGTCCCAGCCGGTCATCGTCAGCGACCGGCTGCGCAACGTGCCGGAGGTCGGCATCTACAGTTTCGAGCCGGGCGCCTATTTCGGCATGTACATGCCCGACACCTTCTGGTTCGACGACGGTGTCTCCACGCTCGACGTGACGCGGGACTGAGCCATGCTGCTGCGCTACATCCTCCGCCGCGTCCTCATCATGATCCCGACGCTGCTCGTCACCAGCGCGCTGATCTTCACCGTGATGGAGCTGCCGCCGAGCGACTATTTCGAGACCTATGTCGCCGAAATGGCCGCCCAGGGCGAGAAGGCCGACACCAGCCGCATCGAGTTCCTCCGGCGCGAATACGGTTTCGACAAGCCGGCGATCGAGCGCTACTTCCTCTGGATCACCGGCTTCGTGCAGGGCGATTTCGGCTATTCCTTCGAATATGAAATGCCGGTGCGCGATGTGGTGGGCGAGCGGCTCGGCCTGACCGTGCTGGTCTCGCTCTGCACCATCCTGATGACCTGGATCGTCGCCTTCCCCATCGGCATCTATTCGGCCACCCACCAGTATAGCTGGGGCGATTACGGCCTCACCTTTCTCGGGCTGATCGGCATCGCCGTGCCGCATTTCCTGCTGGCGCTGATCTTCATGTATTTCGCCAATGTGTGGTTCGGCCTTTCCATCGGCGGGCTGATGGACCCGATCTACTTCAACCAGCCCATGAGCTGGGAAAAGGCGAAGTCGATCCTCGCCCATCTGTGGATCCCGGTCATCATCATCGGGGCCGGCGGCACGGGGACGATGGTGCGCGCCATCCGCGCCAACCTGCTGGACGAGCTGCAGAAGCAGTACTACGTGACCGCCAAGGCGAAGGGCCTGCCGCCGGGCAAGGCGCTGCGCAAATACCCGCTGCGCATGTCGCTCAACTTCTTCGTCTCGCATATCGGCGACGTGCTCCCCAGCATCGTCTCGGGTTCGGAACTCACCGCCGTCGTCCTCTCGCTGCAGACCACGGGACCGCTGCTGCTGCGCGCGCTGCAGAGCCAGGACATGTATCTGGCCGGCTCCTTCCTGCTCTTCCTCTCCTGCCTCACCGTGGTCGGCGTGCTGATCTCCGACATCGCGCTCGCCTTCCTCGATCCGCGCATCCGGCTTCAGGGGGGCAGCACGAAATGAACGGGCCCGCTCCCGCCCCGGCCTCCGCCGGCCCGGCCCTGCCGCCCGCCGGCGCGCCGCTGCCGCACTACGTCGCCACCGGGACATTCGACCCCAAGGCGATGGACCCCATGACGAAGCAGCAGGAGCGGGTTTACCTCGCCTCCCAGCTCACGCTCATGTGGTGGAAGTTCAAGCGCCACCGGCTGGCACTCGCCTCCGGCATCTTTCTCGCCCTGCTCTATGCCTCGATCCTGATCTGCGAGTTTCTCGCGCCCTATAATTACCAGGAACGCCACACCGACTTCATCCGCAGCCCGCCGCAGGGCATCCACCTGTTCCATGAGGGCCGCTTCGTCGGGCCGTTCACCTATGGGCTGAGCTACCAGCTCGACATGAACACGCTGCGGCGGACCTACACGGAGGACACCAGCCGCATCCACCCGGTGCGCTTCTTCTGCCGGGGCGACCGCTATCAGTTCTGGGGTCTCATTGAGGGCGACCGGCATCTGATGTGCCCGGGCGAGGGCGGTACGCTCTTTCTCCTCGGCACCGACAGGCTCGGCCGCGACATGCTCTCGCGCCTCATCTACGGCGCGCGGATCTCGCTCACCATCGGCCTCATCGGCATCGCCGTTAGCTTCACCCTCGGCGTGGTGATCGGCGGGCTCGCCGGCTATTACGGCGGCGTGTTCGACCTGCTGGTCCAGCGCGCCATCGAAGTGGTGCAGTCGCTGCCGCATATCCCGCTCTGGCTGGCGCTGTCCTCGATCATGCCGGCGAGCTGGAGCCCGATCGTCGTCTATTTCGGCATCACCGTGATCCTCGGGCTGATGGACTGGACGGGCCTCGCCCGCGCGGTGCGGTCCAAGCTGCTGTCGCTGCGCGAGGACGATTATGTCGTCGCCGCCCAGCTCATGGGCGCGCGCACGCCGCGCATCGTGTTCCGCCATCTCGTGCCCGGCTTCATGAGCCATCTCATCGCCATGGCGACCATCGCCATTCCCTCGATGATCCTCGGCGAGACCGCGCTCTCCTTCCTCGGCCTCGGCCTGCGCCCGCCCATCACTTCCTGGGGGGTGATGCTGAACGAGGCGCAGAACATCAACATCGTCGTGCTCTATCCGTGGCTGATCCTGCCGGTGGTGCCGGTGATCGCGGTCATTCTCGCCTTCAACTTCCTCGGCGACGGCCTGCGCGACGCGGCCGACCCGTATCGCTGAGCCTTTCGGGAAACCGCATGTCCGACACCTCCGGCTCCGGCCTGTCGCGCCTTGAGAAGACGCTCTTCCGGCTGGAAGCGCAGCACGCCTGCCTTGCCTATGCTTTCGCCACGATCGCGGCCATGCCCGGCCCGGTGGTGGAACTCGGTCTCGGCCTCGGGCGGACCTTCGACCATCTGCGCCGCCATCTGCCGGAGCGGGAGATTTTCGTCTTCGACCGGGTCAACAAGGCCTATCCGGACTGCCAGCCGGCTCCCTCGCACCTGATCCTCGGGGAGATCGAGGAGACGCTGCCCCCGCTGGCGAACCGCCTCGCCGGGCGGGTGGTGCTGGCCAATGCCGATCTCGGCTCCTTCGACCGCGCCAGCAACCGCGCCGTCGCGGCGATGTCCGCCCGCCTGCTGCCGCCGCTCATCGCGCCCGGCGGGCTCATCATGTCCGACCTGCCGCTGGAGCTTGCCGGCTTCGCGACGCTGCCGCTGCCGCCCGGTGCCCGCGAGGGCCGCTATTATCTCTATCGGCGACCGGCCTGAACGATAGCGCGCAGCGCTACGAAGCGGGCGGCGCGGGAGCCGAGCAGCCGGCCGATCATGTCGTCGAGGAAGCGGTCGATCCAGCCATCATGGACGAGATGGTGGGTGAGCAGGCCGATGGGCTCCAGCGTGCCGGGCGGCGAGGCCAGTTCCTGCGCGACCAGATCGGTCATCCTTCCGATGAGGCCGACCTCATCGGCGAGCCCGCCGCCGCTCTTCCATTCGATCGGGTCCCAATGGGTGTTGAGCACGAGGAGGCCGGGGGCGGCCTCGCGGCCCGCGCGGCGGGTGAAGGTGGAGAGCGCGGCATAGCCCTCGGCGGCGAGCGCCGGCAGCAGCGCCGGGTCGATCCGGTTCCAGGGCGGGACGAAGACCGGCAGGAGCTGCGCCCCGAACAGCGCCCCGAGGCGTTCGCGGGCGGACAGCGCCTCCACCGCCATGACCTCGGGCAGGCGGTGGGCGCCGAACTCGGCCTTCTTCGCGCCGGGCGGGGCGTGGTTCTCATGGGCGAGGCCGTGGACGAGCACATCGACGCCGCGCTCCTCCTTCAGCCGCGCCGCCAGCGCCGGGGCGGCGCGGGCGGGGATGACGGCGAGCGCCAGCGGCGCCTGCCAGCGCTCGGCGCGTTTGAGCAGGGCTTCGAGCTGCGGCGTCGGCGCCACCGCGTCATCGTCGCGCCACCACAGATCGATGGTCCGGCCGGCGGCGCGGGCCTGCGCGAGGA
>JAEZMI010000063.1 GCA_023414975.1 Pseudomonadota bacterium
CGAGGTGCCGATCCGCTTTTCGATCGGCGAGCCGGAAGGGCACTACCATGTGCCGCTGGTGGCAACGCCTTGGAGTTACTCGACTTATCGGGGCAGCTAGCGCGGTTTGAGGGCCGCCGGACCGAGCTTTTTGAGCTGGTCGATGGAGGTCAGGCCCATCAGGCCGAGGGTGAGGCTCACCTCCTCGGCGAGGTGGGCGATGATGCGGGCGACGCCCGCCTCGCCGGCGGCGGCGAGGCCATAGACATAGGCCCGGCCGAGCAGCACGCCGGAGGCGCCGAGCGCCAGCGCCTTCACGATATCCGCGCCGCGCCGGATGCCGCCGTCGAAAAGTATTTCAATACCTCCATCCAGCGCTTCCGCGATGCCGGGCAGGGCGGCGATGGTCGACGAGGCGCCGTCGAGCTGGCGCCCGCCATGGTTGGAGACGACGATGCCATCCGCCCCCGACGCGCGGGCGAGGCGCGCATCCTCCGGCGAGAGGATGCCCTTGAGCACGAGACGCCCCTTCCAGCGGGCGCGCAGCCGCTCCACATCGGCCCAGGAAAGGCGCGTGTCGATGCGGCGCGAGAGGTTGCCGGCCTGTTCCAGCACGCCTTTGCCGAATTCCGGCCGGTGCGCGACGGCGCCGACTTCCGGCATCCCGGCCCGGAGCATGTCGAGGCACCAGGCCGGGCGCGTGAGCAGGCGCAGGCCGAGGCCGGGCGAGATGCGGGTCAGCGCGCGAAAACCGTTGCGCACATCGCGCTCGCGCACGGAGGTGACGGCGGTGTCGACGGTGAGGAACAGCGTCTCGACGCCGGCCTCTTCCGCCTGCGCCAGCAACTCGTCGCCGATGGCGCGGTCGGCGAGCACATAGAGCTGGAAGGCGAGCGGGCCGGAGGTGGCGGCGCGCAGCTGCCGGAGCGAGGCGATGGAGAAGGTGGAAAGACAGAGCGGAACCCCCGCCGCATGGGCGGCGCGGGCGGCGGCGATCTCGCCATGCCCGGCGTAAAGCCCAAGGAAACCAACGGGTCCGAGCATGAAGGGCAGGGGATGGGAGGCGCCGAGATAGCGTGTCGCGAGGTCGCGCGCCGACACGTCGTTCAGCACGCGCTGCACCAGGGCCCAGTGCGCGAAATCGGCGCGGTTGGCGCGCAGCGTGTCCTCGCCGAAGGAGCCGCCATCGATGTAATCGAAGAAGATGCGCGGCAGGCGGGCTTTGGCGGCGGCGCGGGCATCCTCGACATTGACGATCATGGGCGGGGTCTCACGGCGGAGGGGCGCTGTCCTATAGACCCGGCCGGCGGTCGGGGTCGATGGCGT
Organism: Pseudomonadota bacterium; assembly: GCA_023414975.1. Taxonomy (GTDB): domain Bacteria; phylum Pseudomonadota; class Alphaproteobacteria; order Rhizobiales; family Xanthobacteraceae; genus Ancylobacter. The sequence continues at coordinate 1,306 of JAEZMI010000063.1, forward strand.
CGAGGAAGCGGGTGACGATATCCTCGCCCTCCACCGGCTCGGAGCCGACCATCACCGCCACGCAAAGCCCTATCAGCGAAGAGATTTCCGTGTGCGCGCGCACGCCGGCGCGCAGGCTCATGACGAGGGTGGGGCAGAGGAAAAGGCCGAGGCGGATCACCTGCCGCCAGTCGGAAGGTAACATATGGCGGTTCTTGAGCATCGCCAGCAGCGGGCGCCAGACCTCGCGGGCCTTCACCTCCAGCAGGTCGGCGCGGACGGGGGAGAGCCGCCAGTCGGTCTCCACCACGATCCGGCCCGGCTCCAGCTTCATCGCGGCGCGGAAACGCTCGCTCGCCAGCGCCGGCTCATAGAGCCAGAAGGGATGGGCGAAGATGTTGTGAAAGCTGGTCTTTATCTCCGCCAGCAGGCTCGGCACATGCGCGCCGGCAAAAGCCGGATCGAAATAGGAGAGCCGCGCCCCGTCGCCTTCCCGGCTGAACCAGACATTGGCGTTGTGCGCGTCGCCATGGGCGACCACCCCGCCGGCATCGGCCAGGCGTTCCGGGCGCAGGCGGGCCTCGGCGGCGGTGAACAGATCGGCCAGCCCATGGCGGTAGGCGATGCCGTTCACGGTGAAGCGGCGCGTGGAAAGGTCTTCCCAATCAAGGGTTTGGCCGGGCAGGGGGAAAGGCTGGCCGATATGGAAGGCGCGGTAGCGCCCGCCGGGAAAGGCGGGCGGATCGCGGTCGACCAGCCGCTCATGGAACAGGCGGTGGATCGGCTCGGCGGTGGCCTCGGCAGGCGAAATCGGGTGCAGCGTTTCCCGATAGGTGGCGATAAGCCTTTGGGAAAGCTCGCGTTCCGCGTTCACGGCGACGGCGCGGGCGGCGGGGTCGTCGGCGAGGTCTAGGGTTCGCAGCACATCGGAAAAGCGGGGCTCGTCGCGGCGGCGGTAGATCAGGATCTGTTCGCCCGGCAAGGTGGAGATGAGCACGGGCTGATCGACCGGCAGGCCGGCGCGGGCGAGGATGTCGGCGCGGTAATATTCGCCGCGCATCGCCTCCTCGCCTTCCTCCTGATGGAACTTGAAGAAGAAGGCGCCGTCCGCGGTGTCCAGGAATCCGTTCAGCGAATTGAGGCTGTACTGATCGATATTGATCTGGAGATTCAAAGGCTTGATGCCGAAGAGATCGGCCAGCAGCTCGGCCAGCGGGGCGCGCGCGGCCTGCGCGTCCCGCAGCGCGAGGGCGCGGATATGGGCGGTGCGGCTGGGTGTCGCCGGAGGTTTCATAATACCCCTTGCGGGCGGATGATGGTCTTCAGCCCCGTCGCTTCGCCGGCGAGAAGCCGGCCATAGGCGGCCGGCACCCCATCGAGCGCGATCTGCCGATCCACCAGCTCGATCAGTGCAGTGTGGTGAACGGTCAGTGCAGTGAGTGCAGCGGGAAGCTCGTCGGTGAAGGCGTGGCAGCCGATGAGGCTCACCTCCCGCTCGACCAGAAGATTGGGGTCGAGATCGAGCCGCCCGTGGAAGATGCCGACGAGGCCGATGCGCCCGCCTCCCTCCAGGCAGCCGAGCAGATGCGTGAGCGCCACCGTGCTCCCGGTCGCCTCGATGGCGGCGAGGGGCAGGCCGCCCTTGAGCGCGGCGCGGATGGCGGCGGGCTCCAGCGGCACGGGGGTGGCGCCGGTCACTTTCGCCACGCGGGCGGCGCGGGTGGTGTTGCGGTCGCACACCAGCAGCGGGCCGTCATGGCGGTGCGCCAGCTCCACGGCGCAGAGCCCGCCGATCGGCCCGCAGCCGAGCACAAGCACCGGCTCGCCGGGC
>JAEZMI010000152.1 GCA_023414975.1 Pseudomonadota bacterium
GCGCACGACGCCGGCGTGACGTCCGTGGCCGGCGGTCATCAGTTCGACGATGGCGCTTGTCTCGCCATGCCGGCGAACACCCAGAATGATGCCCTCATCGGTCCATTCCATGGGCGCGGATCAAACCTCAGTCGGCGCTCGGGAATTCCAGGCCCATCTCGCGATAGCGCTCGGGATCGTCGGCCCAGTTTTCGCGCACCTTCACGAAGAGGAAAAGGTGCACAGGCTGTTCGAGGATTTCGGCCAGTTCCTTGCGGGCGCCCGTGGAAATGGCTTTGATGGTTTCGCCGCCCTTGCCCAGCACGATCTTCCGCTGGCTCTCCCGCTCGACGAAGATCGTCTGTTCGATCCGCACCGAACCGTCCTTACGCTCCTGCCATGAATCGGTTTCGACCGTGGAGCGATAGGGCAGCTCCTCATGGAGGCGATGGAACAGCTTCTCCCGCGTGATCTCCGCCGCCAGCATGCGCATGGGCGCGTCGGAAATCTGGTCCTCCGGGTAGAGCCACGGGCCGAGGGGGAGCGTCTGCGCCAGCCAATCCCGCAGCTCGGCCAGACCATCGCCGGTCAGCGCGGAGACCATGAACAGACGGTCGAACGCGATGCGCTCAGCGATGGCGGCGGCAAGTTCGAGCAGTGTCTCGCGCTTCACCAGATCGATCTTGTTGAGCAGGATTGCCCGTGGGCGCTTGACGTCCACAAGGCCCTTGATGATGGCCTCGACATCGTCGGTAAGCCCCGCGCGGGCGTCGATCAGCAGGACGATGGCATCGGCGTCGCCCGCTCCGCTCCAGGCCGAACGCACCATAGCCTTCTCAAGCCGCCGCTTGGGCGCGAAGATGCCGGGCGTATCGACAAGGATGATCTGCGTTGGCCCCTCCAGCGCGATGCCACGCACGAGCGACCGGGTCGTCTGTACCTTGTGCGAGACGATCGACACCTTCGAGCCGACCAGCGCGTTGGTGAGCGTGGACTTTCCGGCATTGGGTGCCCCGATCAACGCAACGAAACCACACCGGGTGGTTTCCGGCGTTTGAGCGCCGGCAAGGGCATCATCGGCAGTTTCGTCGTTCATGAACCAACCTGTTCCAGAAAGGCCATCGCCGCGGCCTTCTGCGCGATCTGTTTCGAGGAGCCGCCGGCTTCAACCGCGGAAAAACCGGGAAGCTCCACGGCAATGCGGAACTGGGGATTATGATCCGGGCCGGAGCGGTCGACCAGACGGTACGTGGGCGGGGGAAGCCCGCGGGCCTGCGCCCATTCCTGCAGGGCCGTCTTGGGATCCCGCGCGGAGCCACCGGGAAGCTGGAGACGCGGGCGCCAGAACCGCTCGACGAGGTCTGCGACAGCGGAATAGCCGGCATCGAGATAAACGGCCGCCAGCACGGCCTCGGCGATGTCGGCCAGGATGGCGGCCCGTTCACGTCCGCCCGCCCGATCCTCACCGGCGCCGAGACGAATATGTGGGCCGATACCCATGACGCGCGCGACTTCCGCGCAGCTTTCCTCGCACACGAGATCCGCGAGGCGGCGCGAAAGTTCCCCTTCCTCCGCATTGGGGAAGGCCCGATAGAGCATGTCCGAGACGACCAGCCCCAGCACGTGATCGCCCAGAAACTCAAGGCGCTGATAGGAGCGCACGCGCGCACGCGCGCCCTGTGCCCCGGTGACCGCGCTGATATGGGTCAGCGCCAGCAGAAGATGGGTGCGGTCATTAAAGCGATGACCGAGGCTCTCCTCCAGCGGCGCCAGGCTCGCTGTGTCGACGGGTGCTGACTGACGGTTGCCGCGCGTCATCGTACGAAGGTGAAGAGCCGGTCCCAGCGGACCGTCCACGGCCATTTCCAGAACTGCCAGGCCGCATCACCTTCCTTGACGGAGAAGAAGATCACCTGCGCCCGCCCGATCAGGTTGTCGTAAGGCACATAGCCAACCTGGCTCAGCACACGGCTGTCGGTCGAATTGTCCCGATTGTCCCCCATCATGAAATAATGATCCGGCGGCACCTTGTAGACCGGCGTGTTGTCGTAGAAGCCGTTCTCGACGAGATCGAGCGTATAGTAGCTCACACCGTTCGGCAGGGTCTCGGTCCAGCGCTTGACCCGCTGGACGCGCCCGCCGCCCTCGTCATCCATCCAGTAGCCCGCATCCTCGCGCTTCACGGCCTGGCCGTTTATGTGCAGCACGCCGTCGATCATCTGGATTTCGTCGCCCGGAAGGCCGATCACACGCTTGATGTAATCGGTACTCTCGTCACGCGGCAGCTTGAAGACCACCACGTCGCCCCGGTCGGGCGTCGAGCCCAGCAGCCTTCCGCTGAACAGCGGCGGCGAGAAGGGGAAGGAGAAGCGGCTGTAGCCATAGCTGAACTTCGACACAAAGAGATAATCGCCGACCAGCAGCGTCTCTTTCATCGACCCCGAGGGGATGTTGAAGGGCTGGAACAGGAAAGTGCGGATAAGGATGGCGATGAGAAACGCCTGGAGGATCACCTTGACGGTTTCGCCAAGGCCGCCTTCCTGCTTCTTCGGTTCGGTGGTCGAGGTCATGTCGCTTTCCGCTGCGCGGCGCGGCCTGTGCCGCCCGCCGGGCCGTGGGCTCTATAGCCGCTCGGGCGAGCCGCGGCAACGCGGCCCGGTCACGATCTGCGGAGATGCCGTGCCGTCAGCCTGGTGCCTTGGGCACGGCACTGATGATGACGAAGGCCTGGGCGATCGGTCCATCATCGGTGATCGTCAGGTCGATCTGCGCCTCGTGGCCCGGCGGCGTGATGGCGTCGAGCCGCGCACGGGCCCCACCGGTGAGTTCCATCGTCGGCCGGCCCGAGGGCAGGTTCACAACGCCCATGTCGCGCCAGAAGACACCTTGGGCGAGACCCGTCCCCAGCGCCTTGGCGCACGCTTCCTTGGCCGCGAAACGTTTGGCGTAGCTTTCCGCCCGTCGCGCCCGACGTTCCGACTTCGCGCGTTCGATCGGGGTAAACACCCGCTCGATGAAGCGCTCACCATGGCGCTCCAACACCTCGGCGACGCGCCGCGCATCGGTAATGTCGGAACCAATACCGATGATCATCGATCCCTCACGCTGCTGCTGGACGGGCGGCGGCACGACCGCGGGCCATGGCATCGCGCATGCGCCGCACCGCGAGCTCAAGGCCGTCGAAGATCGCTTCGCCGATCAGGAAATGGCCAATATTGAGCTCACGCACGTCAGAAAGCCCGGAAATCGGCGCGGCGGTAAGATAGTCGAGGCCATGGCCGGCATGAACCTCGAGGCCGAACAGGGCGCCCTGCCCCGCTGCCGTCGAGAGGCGCGCGAATTCGGCCGCGGCCTCGGCTTCCTTGCCGGCGGCCAGATAATCGCACCAGGCGCCGGTATGGAGC
>JAEZMI010000159.1 GCA_023414975.1 Pseudomonadota bacterium
GTCGAGGAAGGGGCCGGACAGCCGCTCCTGATAGTCGCTGGCGCAGCGGGGCCCGCGCCGGCAGGTGTGGCCGGGCTCGCCCGCGCGCCCGCAGCGGCAGGGGTTCATCGCCGCGATGAGCTGGAACTTGGCGGGGTAGGTGATGCGGTGATTGGCGCGCGCGATGATGGCTTCGCCGGTCTCCAGCGGCTGGCGCAGCGAATCCAGCACCGCCGGGGAGAATTCCGGCAATTCGTCGAGGAACAGCACGCCATTATGCGCCAGCGAGACCTCGCCGGGCCGCGCGCGGATGCCGCCGCCGACCATGGCCGCCATGCTGGCGGAATGATGCGGCGCGCGGAACGGGCGCCGGCTGGTGAGCGCGCCGCCCTGCAGCGTCCCGGCGACCGAGGCGATCATCGAGACCTCCAGCAGCTCGGACGGGGCGAGCGGGGGCAGGAGAGAGGGCAGGCGCTGCGCCAGCATGGACTTGCCGGCGCCCGGCGGGCCGCAGAACAGCAGGTTGTGCCGGCCGGCGGCGGCGATTTCCAGCGCGCGCTTGGCGGCTTCCTGCCCCTTCACATCAGCGAGGTCCGGCAGCGCGGCGTTGCCGCCCTCCAGCCGCGGCTCGGGCCGGGTCAGCAGCTGCCGGCCGGCGAAATGATTGACCAGCTGCACCAGCGAGGCCGGGGCGAGAACCGGCATCTCCGGGCTCGCCCAGGCCGCCTCCGGCCCGCAGTCCTGCGGGCAGATGAGGCCATGACCGCGCGCATTCGCCCCCATGGCAGCGGGCAGCACGCCGGCCACCGGGGCGAGGCGGCCGTCGAGCGCCAGCTCGCCGACGACGGTGAAGCCCTCCAGCGCCTCGCCGGCGATGGCGCCGATGGCCGCCATGAGCCCGAGCGCGATGGGCAGATCGTAATGGCTGCCTTCTTTCGGCAGGTCGGCCGGGGCGAGGTTCACCGTGATGCGCTTCGCCGGCAAGGCGAGGCCGGAGGCGATGAGGGCGGCGCGAACCCGCTCCTTGGCTTCCGTGACCGCCTTGTCGGCCAGGCCCACCAGATTGAACGCCGGCAGGCCCGGGCTCACCTGAACTTGAACATCGACGGGGCGCGCCTCCACGCCCTCGAACGCCACCGTTGCCACGCGCTGGACCATGCCGCGCCCCCGCCGCCCGCGCCGTTTCAAGGCGCCCCCAAGGGATTTCAGGCGAACTTTAGCGGTTTCGAGATACCGGTCAAGAACATTTAGGGAACAAGATGGCGCCCGGCGTGGCCCCGTTGCGGCAGGGACGCGGCGCGGGGGGCGGGGCAACGATAGACAAAATCTATCAACGCACGGAACACTGGAATTGATTTCGTTCCAACGACATCGGAATGTCTGTTTGGAAAATTCTAAAAGAAGGCACGGGAGAAAATGCCGCACTACGAACCCTGGAGCGAGGAGCGCGCCCGCACGGTGATCGAGGAGTTCTCGCACCTCGAAGGGCCGCTTATGCCCATGCTTCACGCGGTGCAGGAGACCTTCGGCCATGTGCCGGACGCCGTGGTGCCGATGCTGGCCGAGAAGCTGAACGTCTCGCGCGCGGAAGTTCATGGCGTCGTCACCTTCTACCATGATTTCCGGCATGAGCCGGCCGGCCGCCATGTGCTGAAGATCTGCCGCGCCGAGGCCTGCCAGGCCGCCGGCGGCGATGCGCTCGCCGCCCATGCCGAGCACCGGCTCGGCTGCAAGCTGGGCGAGACCACGGCCGATGGCCGCGTCACCGTCGAGCCCATCTACTGCCTCGGCCTGTGCGCCACCGCCCCCTCGGCCATGCTGGACGGCAAGATCGTCGCGCGGCTGAACGAGCGCCGGCTCGATGCCCTGATCTCGGAGGCGCAGTCGTGACCATTCGCATTTACGTTCCCAAGGATGCCTGCGCCATCGCCTGCGGCGCCGACGAGGTGGCCGAGGCGATCCAGGCGGCCGCGCTGGCGGCGCGCCAGCCGGTCGAGATCGTCCGCAACGGCTCGCGCGGCATGCTGTGGCTGGAGCCGCTCGTCGAGGTGGTGACGCCGGAAGGGCGCATCGGCTACGGCCCGGTGGGCACTGAGGACGTCGCGGGCCTGTTCGCCGCCGGCTTCCTGGAAGGCGGCCCGCACGCGCTGCGTATCGGCAAGCCGGAAGAGCACCCCTTCATGGCCAAGCAGACGCGCCTCACCTTCGCGCGCTGCGGCATCGTCGACCCGGCCTCCTACGCCGATTACCGCGCCCATGGCGGCTATAAGGGCCTGGAGCGCGCGCTGGCGCTCGGCCCGGCGGAGATCATCGAGGAAGTCAAGAAGTCGGGACTGCGCGGGCGCGGCGGCGCGGGCTTCCCGACCGCCATCAAGTGGAAGACCGTGGCCGACGCCAAGGCCGACCGGAAATACATCGTCTGCAACGCCGACGAGGGCGATTCCGGCACCTTCGCCGACCGCATGATCATGGAAGGCGACCCCTTCGAGCTGATCGAGGGCATGACCATCGCCGGCATCGCGGTGGGCGCCACCAAGGGCTATGTCTACACGCGCTCGGAATACCCGCACGCCATCTGGGCGATGGAGAAGGCGATCGAGGCCGCGCGCGCCCATGGCATGCTCGGCGCGAACGTCGCCGGCTCGCCCTACAGCTTCGACATGGAAGTGCGCATGGGCGCCGGCGCCTATGTGTGCGGCGAGGAGACGGCGCTGCTCGACAGCCTGGAAGGCAAGCGCGGCACGGTGCGCGCCAAGCCCCCGCTGCCGGCGCATAAGGGCCTGTTCCAGAAGCCGACCGTCATCAACAACGTGCTCTCGCTGACCGCCGTGCCGCATATCCTGGCCGATGGCGGCGAGTTCTACGCCAATTTCGGCATGGGCCGCTCGCGCGGCACGATGCCGATCCAGATCGCCGGCAACATCAAGCATGGCGGCCTGTTCGAGACCGCGTTCGGCATTCCGCTCGGCGAGCTGATCAACGACATCGGCGGCGGCACCGCGACCGGCAAGCCGGTGAAGGCCGCGCAGGTCGGCGGCCCGCTTGGCGCCTATGTGCCGACCTGGCAGTTCGACCTGCCCTTCGATTACGAGGCCTTCGCCGCGAAGGACGCGCTGATCGGCCATGGCGGCATCGTCGTGTTCGACGAGGATGCCGACATGAAGAAGATGGCGCGTTTCGCCATGGAGTTCTGCTCCGTGGAGAGCTGCGGCAAGTGCACGCCCTGCCGCATCGGCTCGACGCGCGGCGTCGAACTGATGGACCGCATCATCGCCGGCGAGCGCGTCGAGGCCAACCTCGCGACGCTCACCGACCTCTGCCAGACCATGAAGCTTGGATCGCTTTGCGCCCTTGGCGGGTTTACCCCCTACCCGGTGCTGAGCGCCATGACCCATTTCCCCGAGGAATTCGGTGCTCCGCGCCGCCTCGAAGCCGCTGAATGAGGAGGCCGCACATGTCTCTCGTCCATGAGATCGACTACGGTACGCCCGCTCCCAAGACCGACAAGATGGTCACGCTGACCATTGACGGCATGGAAGTGACGGTGCCGGAAGGCACCTCCATCATGCGCGCGGCGATGGAGATGGGCACGCAGATCCCCAAGCTCTGCGCCACGGATTCGCTGGAGGCGTTCGGCTCCTGCCGTCTCTGCCTGATCGAGATCGAGGGCCGCAACGGCACCCCGGCGTCCTGCACCACGCCGGTGGCGCCGGGCATCAAGGTGCACACCCAGACCCCGCGCCTCGCGCAGCTGCGCAAGGGCGTGATGGAGCTGTACATCTCCGACCACCCGCTGGACTGCCTGACCTGCGCCGCCAATGGCGACTGCGAGCTTCAGGACATGGCCGGCGCGGTCGGCCTGCGCGAAGTGCGGTACGGCATGGAGGGCAAGAACCACTTTGCCCCCACCTCCGAACTCGTCATGCCCAAGGACGAGTCGAACCCGTACTTCACCTATGACCCGGCCAAGTGCATCGTCTGCAATCGCTGCGTGCGCGCCTGCGAGGAAGTGCAGGGCACCTTCGCGCTGACCATTTCCGGCCGCGGTTTCGACAGCCGTGTCTCGCCCGGCCAGTCGGAAGCGTTCCTCACCTCGGAATGCGTCTCCTGCGGCGCCTGCGTGCAGGCCTGCCCGACCGCGACCCTTTCCGAGAAGCGGCTCATCGAGATCGGCACGCCCGAGCATTCGGTGGTGACGACCTGCGCCTATTGCGGCGTCGGCTGCACCTTCAAGGCGGAAATGCGCGGCCAGGAAGTGGTCCGCATGGTGCCCTGGAAGGACGGCAAGGCCAATCGCGGCCATAGCTGCGTCAAGGGCCGCTTCGCCTGGGGCTACGCCACCCATCAGGACCGCATCCTGAAGCCGATGATCCGCGCCAAGGTCACCGACCCGTGGCGTGAAGTGTCGTGGGAAGAGGCGATCGCCCACACCGCCGCCGAGCTGAAGCGCATCCAGGACACCTATGGCCGCAAGTCGGTCGGCGGCATCACCTCCTCGCGCTGCACGAACGAGGAAGCCTATCTCGTCCAGAAGATCATCCGCGCGGGCTTCGGCACCAACAATGTCGACACCTGCGCCCGCGTCTGCCACTCGCCGACCGGCTATGGCCTCAATCAGGCTTTCGGCACCTCGGCTGGCACGCAGGACTTCGATTCGGTCGAGGATTCCGACGTCATCCTGGTGATCGGCGCCAACCCGACCGACGGCCACCCGGTGTTCGGCTCGCGCATGAAGAAGCGTCTGCGCCAGGGCGCGAAGCTGATCGTCATCGATCCGCGCCGCATCGACCTCGTGCGCTCGCCCCACATCACCGCCGATTTCCACCTGCCGCTGCAGCCGGGCACCAACGTCGCCGTCGTCACCTCGCTCGCCCATGTCGTGGTGACCGAGGGTCTGGTGAACGAGGACTATGTCCGCCAGTACTGCGACTGGGAGGAATTCCAGGACTGGGCCGAGTTCGTCGCCGACAAGCGTCACTCGCCCGAGGAAGTCGAGAAGCTCTCCGGCGTGCCGGCGGATCTGATCCGCGGCGCGGCCCGGCTCTACGCCACCGGCGGCAATGCGGCGATCTATTACGGCCTCGGCGTCACCGAGCACTCGCAGGGCTCGACCACCGTCATGGCCATCGCCAACCTCGCCATGGCGACCGGCAATATCGGCCGTCGCGGCGTCGGCGTGAACCCGCTGCGCGGCCAGAACAACGTGCAGGGCTCGTGCGACATGGGCTCGTTCCCGCATGAGCTGCCGGGCTACCGCCACATCTCCGACGACGCGACCCGCGCCACCTTCGAGGCGATGTGGGGCCGTCCGCTCGATCCCGAGCCGGGCCTGCGCATCCCCAACATGCTGGACGCCGCCGTCGACGGCACCTTCAAGGCGATCTACATCCAGGGCGAGGACATCCTCCAGTCCGATCCCGACACCCACCACGTCGCCTCGGGCCTCGCGGCCATGGAGCTGGTGATCGTGCAGGACCTGTTCATGAACGAGACCGCCAACTACGCCCATGTCTTCCTGCCGGGCTGCACCTTCCTCGAGAAGGACGGCACCTTCACCAATGCCGAGCGCCGCATCCAGCTCGTGCGCAAGGTGATGGCGCCGAAGAACGGCTATGGCGACTGGGAAGTGACCCAGATGCTGGCCCGGGCCATCGGCCTCGACTGGAACTACACCCATCCCGCCCAGATCATGGACGAGATCGCCGCGCTGACCCCGACCTTCGCCGGTGTCTCCTTCAAGCGGCTCGACGAGATGGGCTCGGTCCAGTGGCCGTGCAACGACGCCAACCCCGAGGGCATGCCCATCATGCACATCAACGGGTTCGCGCGCGGCAAGGGCAAGTTCGTCGTCACCGAATATGTGCCGACGGACGAGCGCACCGGCGCCCGCTTCCCGCTGCTGCTCACCACGGGCCGCATCCTCAGCCACTACAATGTCGGCGCGCAGACCCGCCGCACGGAGAACGTGGCGTGGCACCCGGAGGACGTGCTGGAAATCCACCCGCACGACGCCGAGCAGCGCGGCGTGCGCCAAGGCGACTGGGTGCGCATCGACAGCCGCGCGGGCGGCACGACGCTGCGCGCGGAGATCACCGACCGCGTGGCGCCGGGCGTCGTCTACACCACCTTCCACCACCCGACGACGCAGGCCAATGTCGTGACCACGGACTTCTCGGACTGGGCGACCAACTGCCCCGAGTTCAAGGTCACGGCCGTGCAGATCTCGCGCTCGAACGGGCCGTCCGAGTGGCAGGAGGACTATGACGCCTTCGCCCGCCAGAGCCGCCGCATCGCCGTCGCGGCGGAGTGAGCGGGGCCGGTCATGATCCCGCCGGTCCTGCGCGTCTCCCGCCTTGCCTGCGGCCCTTCGGGGGCGCAGGCGGGCGAGCGCGTGATACCGGAGGAAACCCCGGTCGCCATCGTCCATAACGGCTCCACCTATGCCGTGATGATGGCGACGCCCGCCGATATCGAGGATTTCGGCTACGGCTTCAGCCTCACCGAGGGCGTCATCGGCGACCTCTCGGACGTCGAATCCATCGAGACGCTGGAATTCGACGAGGCGGACGGCGCGGTCGGCATCGAGGTGCGTCTCTGGCTCAACGCGGAGCGGGCGAGCCAGATGGTCGCCCGCCGCCGGCAGATCGCCGGGCCCACGGGCTGCGGCCTGTGCGGGGTGGAGAGCCTCGAACTGGCGGTGAAGCCGGCCCGCGCGGTCACGGCGGCGCGGCGCTTTTCGGCGGCGGAGATTTCGCGGGCCATCGCCTCGCTGCCGCCGGCGCAGGCGCTGAACCGGCAGACACGGGCGGTGCACGCGGCGGCCTTCTGGCAGCCGGAGCACGGGCTGGTCGCGGTGCGCGAGGATGTCGGGCGGCACAACGCGCTCGACAAGCTCGTCGGCCATGTGGTCCGGCAGGGCCATCAGGCGGGCGAGGGAATCGTGCTGCTGACGAGCCGCGTGTCGATCGAGATGGTGCAGAAGACCGCGATGCTCGGCGCGGGGGTTCTGGTCGCGGTCTCCGCCCCGACCGCGCTCGCCGTGCGGACCGCGGAAAAGGCGGGCATCACGCTGGCGGCGATCGCCCGCGACGACGGATTTGAAGTGTTTACCCACCCCCATCGCATTGTGGTCGGCGGGGCAGAACAGGAGCGTATCGCCCATGTCGGCTAATACGATGGACCGTCTCGTCTACATGGCGAACCAGATCGGCAAGTTCTTCGCGGTGCAGCGGCCGGAGAAGGCCGTCGCCGGCATCGCCAAGCACATCAAGGATTTCTGGGACCCGCGCATGCGCGCCCGCATGGAAGACCATGTGGCGGCCGGCGGCGAGGGGCTCGACCCGCTGGTGCTGGAGGCGCTGAAGACCCTGCCGCCGGTGAGCCGCGACACCATCCCCGCGCCGCACCCGACGCAGGACGTGCCCGGCCCGACCGCGCACGCCCACCACTGACATACCGCTGACGTCCCCGTTCCCGCGCCCGGCCCCGTGCCGGGCGCCGTCATTTGCGCCGCCTGCCGTCGCGCCGCCTATCGGCTTCGCCCGGCTGCGCGGCACGCCGGACCTCCGGCGGGATTTCCCTCGCGCCCGAAAGATGCTCCGATGGCCCGGCGCGCGACACGTTGATATGCCCGAGCCCGACCATGGTTCCGCCACGCGGCGGGAGCAAGGACGCCCGCAGGCGGCAGGATGCGTCGGGGCGACGCGGCGGGGAGTGGCGGCTCAATGCATGGTGAAGGCCAGGGTTTTCTGATCGGGGCGCTGATCTTTCTCGCCACCGCGGTCATCGCCGTGCCGATCGCCAAGCGCCTCGGCCTGTCGCCGATCGTCGGCTATCTCATCGCCGGCGTCGCCATCGGCCCCTCCGGGCTCGGCGCGTTCCATGATCCCGAGCGCATCCTCACCGTCGCGGAAGTCGGCGTGGTGCTGCTGCTCTTCGTCATCGGGCTGGAACTTCAGGTCAGCCGGCTGCTCGCCATGCGCAAGGCGATCTTCGGGGTCGGCGCGGCGCAGCTCATTTTCACCGGCATCGCCATCGCCTTTCTCACGCGCTTCGCCGGCGACGGCTTCGACTGGCGCGCCGCGCTGGTCGCGGGCCTGTCGCTCGCCCTGTCGGCGACGACGATCGCGCTGCAATTGCTGGAGGACAAGGGCGGCCTCGCCCAGCCCTACGGCCAGCGCACCTTCGCCGTCCTGCTGTTCCAGGACATGGCGGTCGTGCCGCTCATCGCCTTCATGCCGCTGCTGACGCCGGGCGACCACGAGGCGCAGAGCTTCAGCCAGTCGATCGGCCATGTGCTGATCGTGGTGGCGGCGATCGCCGTCGTCGTCGGCACGGGGCGCTACCTGCTCACCCCGCTGTTCCGCATCCTCGCCCGCTCCGGCGCGCGCGAGGTGATGACGGCGGCGGCGCTGCTGGTCGTGCTCGGGGCCGGGGCGCTGATGGCCTCGGTTGGCATGTCCATGGCGATGGGCGCCTTCCTCGCCGGCGTCATGCTCTCCGAATCGAGCTTCCGCCACGAGCTGGAGGCCAATGTCGACGCCTTTCGCGGCCTGCTGGTGGCGCTGTTCTTCATGGGCGTGGGCATGTCGATGAATCTCGACGTCGTGCTCGCCAACGCGCCCCTGCTCATCGTCGGCACGCTGATGGTGACGCTGGTGAAGGCCGTGTCGGTCTGGGCGGTGTTCCGCGTCTCGGAAGGGTCGGAGGCGGATGCGGTGCGCTCGGCGACGCTGCTGACGCCGGCGGGCGAATTCTCCTTCGTGCTGTTCCCGCTCGCGCTCGGTCTCGGGCTGATCACCGCCCGCCAGAGCGACATGCTGGCCGCCTGCGCCGCCATGACCATGCTGCTCGGCCCGCCCGTCGCCATGATCGGCGAGCGGATGGCCCAGCGTCTCGACGCGCGCCAGCGCCGCGAGGAGCCGCCCGAGGCGGATTTCAGCGAGGCCCATGGCTCGGTGCTGGTGGTCGGCTTCGGCCGCTTCGGGCAGATCGCCTCGCAATGCCTGCTCACCCAGGGCGTGGAAGTCACGATCATCGACAATGATGTCGAGATGATCCAGAGCGCCGGGCGCTTCGGCTTCAGCATCTATTACGGCGACGGCACCCGGCTCGACGTGCTGCGCGCGGCGGGGGTGGAGCGCGCGCGGGTGGTGGCGATCTGCGTCGACCGCCGGGAGACCGCGGACCGCATCGTCGACATCATCCAGGCCAATGTGCCCGGCGTGCGCCTGCATGTGCGCGCCTATGACCGCACCCACGCCATCGAGCTGCGCGAGAAGGGCGTGGATTTCGAAATGCGCGAAACCTTCGAATCGGCGCTCGCCTTCGGCGAGGCGACGCTGAAGGCGACCGGCGTCGACGCCGAGACCGCGCATCAGACGGTGATCGACGTGCGCCAGCGCGACGTGGAGCGCCTGATGCGCCAGCGCGTGCTGATGACGTCGGACGGCCAGATCGGCTTCATCGAGCCGGAGCCGCTGGTGCAGCCCGAGCGCCCCGCCCAGCCGCTGAACCCCGAGGCCGAGGACGTGCTGAAGCACGAGACCGAGTTCTCGGGCTGACCGGGGAGCCGGGAGGGTGGACGCGGGCCGCGCGGGCCCGCGTCGATCGGTTCTGGCGCGTCAGCGCGCCGCGCGCGGCAGCACGAAGTGCTCGATGGCGTAGGCGACGCCGTCCTCCTCATTGGTGAGGGAGACGAGGTCGGCGCGCTGCTTCACCTCCGGCGCGCCATTGCCCATGGCGATGGCGAGGCCCGCGGTTTCGAACATCGGCAGGTCGTTCGCCATGTCGCCGATCACCGCGACCTCCTCCAGCTTCACGCCGTAATGGCGGGCGAAAGCGCGCACCGCATAGCCCTTGTCGGTGCCGGGCGGGGTGAGATCGAGATATTTCGCCTGCGAGCGGCGGGCCGTGGCGCCGTCGCCCACCAGCGCCTGCAGCTCCGGCTCGCTGGCGGCCAGCATGGGGTGATCGGTCGAGGAGAACACGATCTTGCCGGCGCGGTCGAGATGGTCGCCGAATTCGCTCACCACCGTCGCCGGGAAGGCGACGGTGCGGGTCTCGCCGGCGACATAGGGGTTGTCCGGGTCGGTGATGTACCACTCATTGTCGGCGAAGACCCAGACCGAGGCGCCGCGCGGCACCATCATGGCGAGCCCCTTATGCACGGCGTCGGGGGCGATCAGCGTCTCCTCGACCAGGCTGTAATCGCCGCGCAGGATGGAGCCGCCGTTGAAGCCGCCGAAAATGTCGAGGCCGATCGCCTCGTTGAGCAGCCGCATGCCGCGCGGCGGGCGGGCGGAGACGGCGGCGAAGGCGACCCCCGCCTCCCGCAGGCGGCGCACCGCCGCCACGGTGGCGGGCGTGACCTCCTTGGCGCGGTTGACCAGCGTGCCGTCGACATCCGACACCATGAGGCGGATGCGGCTCGCAGGCGCGCGCTCGCCGGCGCGGCCTCCGGTCTGCGTCGTCACGTCGTTCATCGCGGGCGGTCCCTTTCGAGCGGCAGCCACTGGAAGCCATCCTGAGCCAGCATCACATCGGCCATGGCCGGGCCGTCGCTGCCGGCGGAATAGAACTGCACCTCGTTCTCGCCGCCCGCCACCGCCTCGATGATCGGTTCCACGGCTTCCCAGCCCGCCTCAATGGTGTCGGCGCGCTGGAACAGGGTGGGATCGCCGCACAGGCAGTCATAGATCAGCGTCTCATAGCCGGTGCTGGGCGCGGCCTTGAAGTAGTCGGCATATTTGAAGTCCATCTGCACGTCCGAGAGCCGGACCTTGCGGCCCGGCACCTTGGCGGCGAAGCGCAGCGACACGCCCTCGTCCGGCTGCACATGGATGACCATGAGGTTGGGTTTGAGGTTGGTCGGCAAATGGCTGAACAGCACGCCCGGCGCGCGCTTGAACTGGATGGCGATCTCGGTGCGGCGCTTGGCCAGCGCCTTGCCGGTGCGCACATAGAAGGGCACGCCGTTCCAGCGCCAGGAATCGACGAAGCACTTCAGCGCCACATAGGTTTCGGTGCGGCTGTCGGGATCGACGTCCTTTTCCGCCCGGTAGTCCTTGACCGGCTGGCCGTTCACGAAGCCGGCGCGGTACTGGCCGCGCACCGCCGCGCCGATCGCCTCATTGGGCGGCATATGGCGGATCGCCTCGATGACCTTGGTCTTCTCGGTGCGGACCGCGTCGGCGTCGAAGGAGTTCGGCGGCTCCATCGCCGTCATGGCGAGGAGCTGGAACATGTGGTTCGGCACCATGTCGCGCAGCGCGCCGGTGGCGTCGTAGAAGCCGCCGCGCTGTTCCACCGTCACCGTCTCGGCGGCGGTGATCTGCACATGGTCGATATATTCCTTGCTCCAGATCGGCTCGAAAATGCCGTTGCCGAAGCGCAGGGCCATCATGTTCTGGACCGTTTCCTTGCCGAGGAAATGGTCGATCCGGTAAATCTGCCGCTCATTGGCGATGGCCAGCAGCCGCCGGTTGAGCGCGCGCGCCGAGGGCAGGTCGGTGCCGAAGGGCTTCTCGACCACCACATGGCGGAAGCCCGCCTCCTCCTTCAGCAGGCCGGCGGCGCCGAGCTGCTCGGCGATGGTGGCGAAGAAGCGCGGGGCGACGGCGAGATAGAACACCGCGTTGCCGGTGAGCTGCGCCCGCCCGTCCAGCCGCTCGCGGATGCGCCCATAGGTGGCCGGGTCCTCGAAGTCGCCGGCCATGTAGCCGATGCGGCTCATCAGCCAGCGCCAGGTCTCGCCGCCGGTGTCGCAGGAACCCGGCAGCTTGGCGATCTCATCCGTGAGGAAGGCGCGGTAGTCCTCCTCGCTGCGCGCGATGTGATCGATGCCGATGATGGCGAAGTCATCGGCCAGCACGCCCTCATTGGCGAGATTGTACAGCGAGGGCAGCAGCAGGCGCTTGGTGAGATCGCCCGAGGCGCCGAAGATGAAGAAGGTGGAGGCCGGTGCCGGCGCCGCATCGGGCGCCAGCACCTTCTGGCCGAGAACGACGGTCTCGCTTCCCATGATGGCGCGCCGTCACTTGGTCTTGAATTCGGAATGGCCGCCGAACTGGAAGCGCATGGCCGAGATGAGCTTTTCGCCGTAGGTGTGGTCGCGGCGCGAGCGGAAGCGCGCGAACAGCGCGGCGGTGAGCACCTCGGCCGAGACCGCTTCCTCGATGGCGGCCTCGACGGTCCAGCGGCCCTCGCCGGAATCGGCGACCTCGCCGGAATAGTCCGACAGCTTGTCGTCGCTGGTCAGCGCGATGGCGGTGAGGTCGAGCAGCCAGGACGAGACCACCGAGCCGCGGCGCCACACTTCGGCGACATCGGCCATGTCGAGGGTGAAGCGCTCCGCCTCGGGCAGCTCCGTGGAGGCCTTGTTCCTGAGGATGTCGAAGCCCTCGGCATAGGCCTGCATCAGGCCGTATTCGATGCCGTTATGCACCATCTTGACGAAATGGCCGGAGCCGGCCGGGCCGGTGTGCAGGTAGCCCTGCTCGACGCGCGCGTCGCGGCTCTCGCGGCCGGGGGTGCGGGGGATGTCGCCGAGGCCGGGGGCGAGGGCGGCGAAGATCGGGTCGAGGCGGTCGACGGCGTCCTTCTCGCCGCCGATCATCATGCAATAGCCGCGCTCCAGGCCCCAGACGCCGCCGGAGGTGCCGACGTCGATATAGACGATGCCCTTCTCGCGCAGGCTGGCGGCGCGGCGGATGTCGTCCTTGTAGAAGGTATTGCCGCCATCGATGATGACGTCGCCGGCCGACAGCAGCCCGGCAAGCTCGTTGATGGTGCTTTCCGTCGGCCCGCCGGCCGGCAGCATGACCCAGACCGCGCGGGGCGCGTCGAGCTTGGCGACCACGTCGGCGAGGCCGGCGGCGCCGGTGCTGCCCTCGCGGGCCAGACCTTCGACCGCGGCGCCGTTGCGATCCCACACGACGCAGGAATGACCGGCCTTGGTGAGGCGGCGCGCAATGTTCCCACCCATGCGGCCAAGACCGACGATACCGAGCTGCATAGACCTGCCTCCGATTGATTCCTGCACCCGCCGGCCGCGCCGGTCGAGCGGCACCCTAAGCCGAGCGTGCGACAAATGAAATGTCGCCGCGCGCGGCATTGCCGAACAACACGGGGCTTTGTTGGTCCCTTGGTCGGCTCCCCGAGTGGCTTCCTGTCGACGGCGGCGCGCGCGGCGCGATGCCGGCGCGCGAAAAGACGGCGCGTTCTGTCGAGTAGTGGACCCTCGCGCGCGCGCGACTGCGCTATGGAGCGCCATGCAGAAGACGGAAGAAACCGCCCGCGCGATCTGCGCCCTCGATCTTCGGGCCCGCGGTGTGCGCGACGAGGACGTGCCGGCGCTGGTCGACCGGTTCTGGCCGGTCCTGGCCAATGAGATTCGCCAGGGCATCGTCGTTGGCACCTGGCCCTTCAGCGCGCAGGAGATCGACGCGCTGACCCAGGAATATCGCCGCGTGCTCAAGCAGCGGCGCTAGCCAGCCCGAGCCCGGTGGACGGGCATTTTCATACCGTAAACGGCATTTTTATACCTTTTTTGCCCGTCGGCTTCCCGGTAAGGTTGCGCCGCGCGCCGGAACGTCCGTCACAGGGCGGCGCGCCGGCATGGGGGTGGCATGATGGTCGGGATGGGAACTGGCGTGCGCGCCGCTATGCGTCGTGGCGCGGCGGTGGGGCTTATCCCGGCGCTGATGGCGGGGCTGGTCGCCGGCGAGCCCGCGCAGGCGAGCACGGGCGACTGCACGGTGACGGGCGCGACGATGCTGGTCGCTTGCAGCTACTCCGGTGTCTCCGTCGATATCGTGCCCGGCACCGGATCGCTGACGGTGAACAACACCAACACGACCGCCGTCATTTTTGGGTCGCCGATCACGCCGGGCGTCTACGACCAGACGGTGACGCTGACCGGCACGATGGCGATAAACAACCCGTACTACAGCGGGCTGATCATGCAGTTCGGCACCGACAACAGCATGCCGCCGCAGACGGTCCCCGTCACGGTCAACGCCACGGTGAACGTTGGCCGCAACGTCACGGCGACCACCACCGGCGGTTACGGCACGTATTGGGTACGGAATGATTACGCCGGCGCGATCAGCATCGATCATGCCGGCACCGTGTTCCAGATGTCAGGCGCGAATGGTCAGGGCGATGCCGGCATCAGCGCGACCACGCATCTCGGCCCGGTCACCATCACCAATAGCGGCTCGGTGTCGTCCTCCAATGATCGCGGCATCTATGCGAACGGCAATTACAACGGTGCCACTGACGGCCAGCGCGAAACCGTCTCCGTCACCAACACCGCCGGCGCCACCGTGAACGCCTATACCGCCGGCATCTGGATCATCAACTATTACGGGCTGGCGGCCGTGACCAATGAGGGCGCCGTCTTCGGGACCCTGCAACAGGCCATAGTGGCCCGGTCGAACAACGGCGACGCCACCATCACCAATTCCGGCACCGCGAATTCCAGCAATGACGACGCCGTCTACGCGGCGACGGAGATCGGCAAGGCCACCGTTACTAACAGCGGCACGGTGACGGCGTA
>JAEZMI010000180.1 GCA_023414975.1 Pseudomonadota bacterium
GGCCGCGGCGCCCCCCCGGGCCGCCGCGTTCCGCTTCCCGGCGCATCTGTGGCCGTACGCGCCTGCCGTCGCACAAGCCTTGTGACCCAAGGCCAATTGTCCCCCCGTGCCGGCGGCGTTAGATAGCGCTCCGGCGGGGGTGCCATGAGGGCATGCTGCCGAACCGGAGGGCAGGACCCATGAACTGGGCGGATTTCAAGCGCGAGGCTAACTTCATCGACGGAGTTTGGGCTCCTGCTGACAGCGGCGCGACCATCGACGTCACCAATCCCGCGACGGGGGAGGTGATCGGCACCGTGCCGGATGCGGGGACGGTCGAGACGAAGCGCGCCATCGCCGCGGCGGACAAGGCCTTTGCGAGCTTTTCGCGCACCACGGCGGACGAGCGCGCCAAGATGCTGCGCAAGCTCTACACCGCCATCATGGACAACCAGCGGGCGCTGGCGGAGCTTCTGACCATCGAGCAGGGCAAGCCGCTCGCCGAGTCCATGGGCGAGGTCGGCATGTCCGCCGCCTATATTCTCTGGTTCTCGGAGGAAGCCCGCAGGGTTTATGGCGACACCATCCCGTCCCCCTGGGGCGAGCGGCGCATCCTCGTGACAAAGCAGCCCGTGGGCGTGGTGGCAGCGATCACGCCCTGGAACTTCCCGTCCTCCATGCTCGCGCGCAAGATCGGGCCGGCGCTGGCGACCGGCTGCACGTCCGTGGTGAAGCCGGCGACGCAAACCCCCTACTCGGCCCTCGCCTGGGGCGTCTTGTGCGAGCAGGTCGGCTATCCCGCCGGCGTGGTCAACATCCTCACCGGCTCGGCCTCGCAGATCGGCGGTGAAATGACCTCAAGCCCGATCGTGCGCAAGATCACCTTCACCGGCTCGACCCCCGTCGGCAAGGTGCTGATGAAGCAGGCGGCCGATACGGTGAAGCGCGTCTCCATGGAACTGGGCGGCAACGCGCCTTTCCTCATCTTCGACGACGCCGACCTCGACAAGGCGGTGGAGGGCGCTATTGCCTCCAAGTACCGCAATTCCGGTCAGACTTGCGTCTGCGCCAACCGCTTCTACGCCCAGGCGGGCATTTACGACGCGTTCGTCGAGAAGCTCGCGGCCGCCTCGGCCAAGCTGAAGGTCGGTTCCGGCCTTGAGGAGGGCGTGGTGCAGGGTCCGCTGATCGACGACAAGGCCGTGGCGAAGACCGAGAGCTTCGTGGCCGATGCGGTGGCCAAAGGCGGCAAGGTCGTCACCGGCGGTGGGCGCCATGCGCTGGGCGGCCAGTTCTTCCAGCCGACCGTCATCGCCGATGCCACCTCGGAGATGAACTTCGCGCGCGACGAGATCTTCGGCCCGGTCGCGCCGGTGTTCCGCTTCGAGACGGAGGAGGAGGCCGTCCGCCTCGCCAACGACACGGAATTCGGTCTCGCCTGCTACTTCTACACGCGCGATCTGTCCCGCGCCTTCCGCGTCACCGAGGCGCTGCGCTACGGCCAGGTGGGTGTGAATGCCGGCGTCATCACCACGGAAGTCGCGCCCTTTGGCGGCGTGAAGGAATCCGGCGTCGGGCGCGAGGGCTCGAAATACGGCATCGAGGAATATCTCGACATGAAATATGTCTGCCTCGCCATCTGACGGGTGGCAGAGCGGACGAAAAAAGGGCGCGCCTCGGCGCGCCCTTTTCTGTTTGCGGTAGGGAGCGCGCTCAGTCGGCCATGAGCGAGGGAAGGCCGGTCGACAGCCACGGCACGGCTGTCAGCAGGATGAGGAAAGCGATCATGCCCCAGAAGAACGGCATGTTGGCGCGGAAGACGTGGACCACATCCTCCCGCGCGATCTTCGCCGAGACCAGGATGGCGATGGCGACCGGCGGCGTGATCTGACCGATCACCACCGTCACGACGATCAGCACACCGAAATGCACGAGGTCGACCTGCATGGCGATGAGAGAGGGCAGCAGGATCGGCATGATCATGGGGATCAGCGGGTCGAGCACCATGCCCGCGATAAGGGCGAGAAGAAGCAGCACAAGGATCTTTAGGGTCGGGGCCTCGAAGGGGAAGAGCATCTGCAGCCCGTCCGCCAGCGCCATGGGTACCTTGGCCTGCGACAAGGCCCAGCCGAGCGCGGTGGAGAAACCGACGACGATCAGCACCTCGCCGGTCATGATCACGCCATCCACCGTCACCTTGCGCAGTTCCGCCCAGCTGATCGAACGGTAGACGAACTTGGAGAGGATGAAGGCATAGGCGAGCGCGAAGGCGCCCGCCTCGCTCGGTGTGCAGACGCCCGAGATCAGGCTGATGAGGATGAACGCCGGCAGGCCGAGCGGCAGGATGGCACGCTTGCCGGTGCGCCAGACCTCGGCGGGCACGAAGGGGCCGGCGGTACCCCAGCCATGCCGGCGCGCCAGCCAGGAGATTACGCCCATCATCATGCCGCCCATGAGCAGCCCCGGCACCACGCCCGCGAGGAAGAGCGCGCCGAGCGAGGTGCCGGTCACGGCGGAATAGAGGATCATCGGCGACGAAGGCGGGATCAGCACGCCGATGCCGGACGATGTCGCCGTCACAGCCGCCGCGAAGGGGCCCGGATAGCCATGCTTCTTCAGATGCGGAATGGTGACGGAGCCGGTGCCGGCGAGATCGGCGACGGAGGTTCCGATCATGCCGCCGAACAGGATGGAGGTGAGCACGTCCACATGGGCGAGTCCGCCGCGCATCCAGCCGACAAGGGCCACCGCGAAATCGAACAATCGCTTGGCGATGCCGCCATTGTTCATGATGCCGCCGGCCAGAATGAACAGCGGCAAGGTGACGAGGATGTAGTCGGCGACGCCGGTGAGCGTCTGCTGCGGCAGGGCGAGCGTCCAGCCGCCGCTGATCCAGAGAAACATCAGCACCGCACCGATGAGTGCGAGGATGATGGGAAAGCCGATCACCACGAGGGCGCAGAGCAGGGCGAGCGAGCCGCCGGCGAGGGCTAGCATCATGGCGTCACCTCATGGGCGAGCAGGTTCGGGTCGGCGGGAAAGGCGGTGCGGTAGAGAAAGGCGGCCGCCATGCCGAGGCTTGCCGCGAGCAGACCGCCCGAGAGCCAGGACTTGGGAATGTCCAGAAGCGGCGTCGTGTCTCGCCCGAAGATGCCCATATAGCGCCAGCTATACCAGGCGACGATGAGCATCATGAGGGCGCTGACGAGGCTGATGGCCCGGCCGAGCGTGCGGGCCTGCGTCGGCCTCAGCCGGCTGGTGAGAATCTCGCAGCCCACCAGCGCGCCTCGTGCGGCCGCCAGAACCACGCCGATGGCGGCGATCCAGACGAGCAGGATGGACACCACCTCCTCGGTCCATGGCAGGGGGCTGGCGAAGAAGTACCGGCCCATCGCGTTGGCGAGGACGAGAAGGCTGAGGCCCGTGATCAGGACCACCCCGGCGGTTTCGACAAGCCAGTTCAGCACGCCGAGCGCGGTCGGCCGACCTGCGAGGTCGGAGGGCGCGCGGCGTGCGCCGAGCAGGTTGAACGTCATCAGGGCAGCTCCTGGGTGGCGAGGCGACCTTCGAACAGCCGGCCATAGCCGGCACGTGCGCCGTTGATGTCGGCAGCCTCCAGGCAGTGCCAGAACGAGGCCTGCACCGCGGAGATGACGGGCTTGCCGAGGGCCGTTTCGAGCGCTTCGATCACGCCGGCCGAGCGGAAATTCGTGCAGGAGATGAAGATCGCCGTCGCGTCGGGGTGATCGCAGGCGACCACGTGGTCGAACACCTTTTCCAGCGGAACCTCGGCGAGAGCCCAGTCCTCATCGATGCCAAGATAGCCGCTGTTCAGAACAGGGTGGCCGTTTGACTCGAGGAAGTTGATGGCGCGCTGGTGAATCGCCTCGACATAGGGTGTTGCCAGCGCCACTGGCCCGGCCTTCACCTTGGCCAGGGCCGCCAGCGAGGCGGTTGAGGCGGTGGTCGCCTTCACCCCCGGTGCCCAGCCCTCCATCCGGCCGATGAGTGCCCGGTCATAGGCGGTGCCATAGACGAAGGAGGCGCTGGTCCCGCCGAAGCACAGAACATCGATCGGCGCCGAGCCGACCAGCCGCGCGGATTGCTCCAGTTCCGGCGCGGTCATCATGGCGTCGATGCCCTCCAGCGTCACCTTGGGCAGGCGCAGGCGCGTTGTGTGGATCGACAGGCCCGGCGCCGCCATGGCTGCCCATTCGGCGTCCATGACGATGCTGGAGGCGATGTAGATGAGTCCGAGCCGGCCCAGCGTGGCATAACCGTCATAACGGAAGCCGGCGGCGGCCTCGGCGCCCGTGGCGATGCTCATTGCAGCGTCGCCTCGAGCTGGCTCATGAAGTCCGGTCCGACGACCTTGGCGATCTCGCCCTTCACGGGCTCGGCGGCGGCGCGGAAGGCGGCGAGATCCGGTGTCGTCACCGTGACGCCCTTCGCCTTGAACTCGTCGACGAGGCGCGCGTCGCTGTCGTCGGACACTTTGCGCGTTGCGGCGGCGCCAGCCTTCGCCGCTTCCTTCACCTTCGCCTTCAGTTCCGGCGAGAGGGCGTCATAAGCCGCCCCGTTCATGGCGAGGGTGATGGGCGTATAGACGTGGTTCGTCAGGGCGATGAACTTCTGCACCTCGAAGAAGGAGAAGTCCTTGATGACGGAGAGCGGATTTTCCTGCCCGTCCAGCGCGCCCTGCTTCAGCGCCATGTAAACTTCGCCGAGCGGCATCGGGGTCGGTGCGGCGCCGAGCGTCTTGAAGGCGAGGATGCGCGTCGGGCTGCCGGGCGTGCGAATCTTCAGGCCCTTGAGGTCGGCCGGGACGTTGATCTGCTTGTTGGTCGTCGAGATGGTGCGGAAGCCCAGTTCGCCGAAGGCGAGCACTTCCAGCCCCGCCTTCTTGCGCAGAGACCCCGCCAGCAGCTGACCGAAGTCGCCGTCGAAGGCAGCGCGGGCGCTCGTCTTGTCGGCGAAGAGGAAAGGCGTATCGAGGACGGAGAAGCCCTTGTCGAGCGTCACCACATCCGAGCCCATGGGCACGACCTGCACTTCACCGGCGCGGATGAGCTCCATGAGCGCGGTTTCGTCGCCGAGCGCTCCGCCTTCGAAGAACTCGATCGTCACGGCACTTCCCGCGGACTTTGCGAGCGCGTCGCGGAAGCCGGCGAGCATGATGTTCAGCGGATCGCCGCTATTGGTCTCCACCGCCATGCGCATTTTGGTCTGCGCGGCAACCGGCGCCGCGAAGACGCCAAGCCCGAGCGTTGCGGCGACAGCGCCAATGGCGAACCGTCGCGTGAGAGAGATCGATACAGGCATATTCCCCATCCTTGTCGAAGTGACGCAGAGAAAAGATGGGTCATCTTCTGCAGATGCCGTGCCAGATCAGGTTTTTGGATGAAGAACGACTAGGGGGAAGTGCGTATGCCTACTTACGGGGCAAATGACAAAAGCAAGCGCCGTCTAAAGCATCAGATAAAATTATCTAATTTGATTATAAGGATCAAAAAAATCGATCTAGACGACCTTTCAACAATCAGGCTGCGGTACTTTTAATTGGGATCGAAGATATCTTCAAATGATTACTTAAAATAATCCATTGGATTGAATAATCCGATGTCATCGGCCGTAAGAATCGAACCTGCCGATGCCTATCGGGCGGCATGCTCCTGCCCTATGCATCCCGGCGCTCGCGGCCGGCGGGGCTCGGACAATGGAAGTTGGCCTCGCGGGAGGCGCTACTTCTCCCTGGCGCGGGTGCGTGCGTCGTTGACCACGCTGGCGAAGCCGTCATAGTCGAGCGCGGCGGCGACCTTGTAGGGGCCGACCAGATAGACCGGCGTACCGGGAAGCTGCAGCGCTTCGGCTTGTTCGTGATTGCGCTTCAGCAAATCTCCGATCGCCTGGCCGTGCGTCTTCAGGTCGGCAGAGAGCCGCTTTCGGTCGATATCTGTCTTTGCCAGAAGGCCGGGAATGCGGTCGGTGCCGCCGCGCAGCGCACTGCTCATGAGCGTCTCGTGAGCGCGTTCGTAGCGGCCCTGATAGTTGGTGGCGAGGGCGACCTGTGCGGCGACCACCGAGCTTTCCGAGAGAATGGGCCAGTCCTTGTAGACGAGCCGAACATTGCCGTCGTCGGCCACGAGCTTGGCAAGCGCCGGTGCGGCCTTGCGGCAGTAGCCGCAGTTATAGTCGAAGAAGGCGACGATGGTGACGTCGCCCTTCGGATTACCGCCCACCGGCGCTTCCGGGTCGAACAGCAGCGCATCCACATCGAGCGTCTTGGTCGAAAGAACGCCGCTGGTGACGAAGGGCGCGGTGAAGAGCGTGCCGAGCGTGGCCAGCGCTCCCGACTGCAGGATCTGGCGGCGGTGCAAGGGCCGGGACGGCATGGGAGATTCCTGGTCTGTCCCGATATCAGCCGCCCGTTCGCACGCGCACGCCATCGAGAATGATGCGTTGGATGTTGCGTGCAGCCTCCTCCGCAAAGGCCTCGTCGTCCAGTCCTGTATTGAGAAGGGCGTCGATCTGCACCGCAAAGTCCGCATAATGTTGCGTGGTGGCCCAGATCGAGAAGATAAGATGGTGCGGATCGACCGGCGCGAGCCGACCCGCCGCCGTCCAGGCGCGGATCACCTCGGCCTTGGCATCGACCAGCTCCTTAAGCGATGTCTCCAGCTCATGGCGCAGCAGCGGCGCGCCCTGAACGATCTCCAGGCAGAACAGGCGCGACGCCTCGGGATGCGTCCGGGAGAACAGAATCTTGCGGCGGATATAGTCGCCGATTCCGGCCACGGGGTCGCTGTCGAGATCGAGGCTGCGCAACGGATCGAGCCACTGGTCGAGCAGCCGGCTCAGCGCGGCGATATAGACCTCGTCCTTGGAGCCGAAATAATAGAAGAGATTGGTCTTCGACACCTGCGCCTGCTCGGCGATCTGCTCTACCGTCGTGCCGTGCAGGCCATGGCGTGAGAACAGCGCGAGAGCGGCGTCGAGGATCGCTGTCCGCTTCGCTTCAATTCGCTTGCGCCGTCGCGGCGTGCGCGGTTCGGCGGAACGGGAACTGCGGCGCGGCAGGCGAGCCGATTCCGTCGCCTCCGGCACCTCGGAGGGCGACGCGGCCAGAGGGGCCGCCGCGCGCGTGATCCGGGTGGCGCCTGCCACGCCTGCCTCCTTATGCGTCATGCCTCAAGCGGGTAAGGTTCAACCCTGTGCGACTGACATGGCACGGAATTCCTTTGCGTCGCAATATGGCGTCGACGCCCCACCTTTCCGATTCGGACGCCCATATGTCGCACCCTGATACCTATGACCGCATCGCCCGCCTGCTGCACTGGACGGTGGCCGTGCTGATCCTTGTCCAGTTCGCCACGGGCTGGAGTTGGGGCTATTTCGAGCGCGGCTCGGCGCCCCGCTTCTATTTGTTCCGTATCCACCTCTTCACCGGGTATGCGGTGCTCGGCCTGGTCCTCATTCGCATCGCGTGGCGGCTCACCCATCGCGCGCCCCCTCTGCCCGTGGGCATGCCGCGCTGGCAGCACATCCTTGCCCACGCCACCCACGGGGTCCTCTATTTGGCCATTCTTATCCAGCCGATCCTCGGCGCCGTGACGACGACGGCATTTGGAAAAAGTCTGGGGACCGGGCCCGTTCATGTCGCGCTGGCCTATGGCATCGCCGGCGTCGTTCTTCTTCATATTGGTGCGGCACTCTGGCACCAGTTCGTGCGCCGGGACGGGCTGATCCTGCGCATGCTGCCGAGGCGCGGCTGAAGGGGAGGGACGATGAAGCGACATGATGCCGGCTTGTCGCGGGCGGTGCTGGCGGGATTTCTTCTCTTCTGGGCGGAGGCGGCGACGGCGCAGGTGGTGCCGATCGATATCCGCGCGACCGAAATCCCGGCCGATCGCTTCGAGCCCGGCGGCGCCCGGCGCTTCGGCCCGCTCGAATTTCGCGGCGGCCTAGTATTGTCCTCGCCGTCCGCGAATTTCGGCGGCATTTCGGGCATCGTGATGCAGCCCGATGGCGCGCATTTTCTCGCCGTCACCGATAAGGGAATGTGGCTCAGCGGGCGGATCACCGAGGATGACGGCCGTCCAGCGGGCATCGTCGATGCGCGGATGGCGCCGATGCTCGGTGGAAATGGCCGCACCCTGGCCGCGGACGGACGCGGCGACGTGGAATCGCTCGCGCGAACGGGCACCGGCTATATCGTCGGCATCGAGCGTCGGCAGGAGATCTGGAGCTTTCCGGTTTCCCCGTCAGCCCCGTTACCCCCAACGGCCGGGGGCAAGCGGCTGATCGCCGATCCGGCGCTGGATGCCCTCGGCAATAATGAGGGGCCGGAAGTCGTGCTAGCTCCGCCCGGCGGCACGCCGGCCCCGGTCGTGGTCATTGGCGAGCAGAATGCGGCCGATCCGGCGACTTTGCCGGGCTTCCTGTTCCAGCCGGGCGCCAATCCGGTGCTGGCCGGGCGTTTCGCCATCGCCCGCATCGACGGGTTCTCGGCCACCGACGCCGCTATTTCCGATGATGGTCAGGTCTATCTTCTGGAGCGGCGCTTCGATCCGCTACGCGGCGTCGCCATGCGGCTGCGGCGTTTCCCGCTGGCGGAGATTCGCGATGGCGTGGTGATCGCGGGCGAGACCCTGTTGCAGGCCAATCGGGCGTCGTCCATCGACAATATGGAAGCGATCGGCCTGCACCGGGACGCGGCGGGCACGCTCATCATCACGCTGATGTCGGACGATAATTTTTCCCCGCTCCAGCGCAGCCTGCTGCTGCGCTTCGCGCTGGTCGAATAGCAGGGAAGCGAATTCAGCGCGCGGCGGAACTGGTGCGCGGGCCGCTCCAGGGCTTCAGCCAGCCCATCAGTGCACCATAAGGGATGAGCGCGATGAGCGCGCAACCGACCTTGACCAGGAAATCGAAAAAGGCGAGGCCGACCCAGAGCGGCACGGTGATGCCGGTGGCCGCGTAGGTGACGAGCCCGGACATATCGGGATCGCCGGCAAAGGCGAGGGAGAAGAACAGCACGGTGTCGACGGCCGAGCCGAGCAGGCTGCCGGCGAGCGGGGCGTGCCACCAGCTCATGCGGCGCAGGCGGTTGAACAGGCCGATGTCGACAAGCTGGCCGACCAGAAAGGCCGAGCCGGACGCGAGCGCGATGCGCGGCGTCGCCAGCCAGATCGACAGCACGACCGCGAGAGCGAAGCCGGCATAGACCACCTGCCGAGCGACGGCGGGGCCGAAGCGGCGGTTGGTCAGGTCGTTGACGAGGAAAGCGAGCGGATAGGTGAATGCACCCCAGGTGAGAACTTCGGCGAGGCCGAAATACTCCACGGGGTGCTGAACCAACACGTTCGAGGCAGCCACCACCGCCATCATGGCGGCGACGGGGATGGCGAGGCGCGTGGCCGAAACCTCGGTGCCGGCGATCTTCATGGCGCTCAGGCGGCGGCGACGGTGGCCTTGGCGACCGCGCGCTTCAGCTCGGCAGCCTTCGGCGACAGTTCGTCGATCGAGGCCTTGAGCAGGAACGCGTCGAGGCCGCCGCGGTGATCGACGCTCTTGAGGGCGTTGGCGCTCACGCGCAGCTTCACCGACCGCTTTAGCACATCGCTGGTGAGCGTCACGTTCACCAGATTCGGCAGAAACCGGCGACGGGTCTTGCGGTTCGAGTGGCTCACGAGATTGCCGGTCAGAACCGCCTTCCCGGTAAGTTCGCACCGACGGGACATCGTGGACTTCCTTAAGTTCGCAGCCGCAGCGCCGCAGGCTAGGATAAAAGCCTGACGATCCCGCATACGGCATCGGTGAATTAGAGGTGCGCTCCTATAAGGAAGCCCCCCGGCCCCGTCAAGGCCGGTGAGGGGGCAAAGCCGGCCGCCGGGTTGGCGCTGCTCCCGTGTGCCGCGTTCGTGAGCGGGCGAGTCACAGTTCCGCCGCCTTCCGCCACCATTCGATTCCACGATAATGACGTAACGGCGACGATGGTCAGCGATTCGTACACCGTCGACGCCTCGTTTCTGGTTCCGGGATCCGCGTTCTCATGCATCGTTTCGCCCTTTCGGCGCTTCTCGCGCTCGCCGGTTCCGGCGTGGCGGCGTCCGCTCATGCGGATGGGCGGCTTGAGGCGCGCTATACACTCTCGCTGGCGGGACTGGAGCTCGGTAAGGCGGCCCTGCTGCTGGAAGTGGACGAGCGGTCCTACACCGCCTCGGGCAGCGCCCGTCTCACCGGCATGGCGCAGGCGGTGTCGTCGGGCAAGGGTACGGCGGGTGCCCGCGGCGCCATCGCCCGGGGTGAACTCGAGCCGCGTGCCTTCGCCATGGAAGCCGAGTCCGACCGGAAGGCGGAGGCCATCCGCCTCGTGATGAGCCGCGACACCGTCACGGAAATGCGGGTGGAGCCGCCGGTCTCGGAGTCGCCGGACCGCATTCCAGTGACCGACAAGGACAAGAAAGGCGTGCTCGATCCGATGTCGGCCGCGCTCATCCTCGTGCCGGGTTCCGGCGGGGAGACGCTCTCGGCAAAGGCCTGCGAGCGCGTGCTGTCGATCTTCGACGGGCGCCAGCGCTACGATCTCCAGCTCTCCTATGAGCGTATGGAGGATGTGAAGGCGGAGAAGGGCGGCTATGCCGGCCCGAGTGTCGTCTGCCGCATCGCCTATCGCCCGGTTGCCGGCCACAAGCCGAACCGTTCCGGCGTCAAATATATGATGAACAACAAGGAAATGTTCGTCTGGCTGGCGCCGATCGCCGGCACCCGGATCCTGGCGCCGTTCCGCGCCAGCGTGAACACCGCCATCGGCGTCGCGCAAATTCAGGCCGAGAGCTTCGTCAGCGAGCCGATGGTCGGCAAGGGCGCCAAGCCGACGCGTGCGCAGGTTCCCTGAGCGCCGCGGGCGCGTCCTCTGGTTTCAAAGGCCGGCGCGCTCCATGTAAGGCGAGTGCGCCCTGCGCTGCAGCGGCGCCCCGCCCGGTCACGCGGCCTCGTGACTGCCGCCGCGCGAGGCCGGTCGCCCACCGGCAGAGCCTCGTGCTACAAGGGCCGTCCTGCCGGCCCGACGGACAAGAACCAGCATGAACATCGCCGCCCCGCCGGGTCCTGCCGCCGCCTCCCGCTCACAGGCGCTTCCTCCCTCGCTGCGCGCGCGCGGCGTGACCGCCGTGCTCGGCCCGACCAACACCGGCAAGACCAGCCTCGCCATCGAGCGGATGCTCGGCCATTCCTCCGCCCTTATCGGCCTGCCGCTGCGTCTTCTGGCGCGGGAGGTCTATCAGCGCCTCGTCGAGCGCGCGGGGGAAGGTCAGGTGGCGCTCATCACCGGCGAGGAGCGCATAAAGCCGGCCAATCCACGCTATTGGGTCTCGACGGTCGAGGCGATGCCGCGCGATCTCGACGTCGCTTTCGTGGCGCTCGACGAGATCCAGATTTCCGCCGATCTCGACCGCGGCCATGTCTTCACCGACCGGATGCTGAACCGGCGCGGGCGGGAGGAGACTCTGCTGCTCGGCGCCGCCACCATGCGCCCGCTGGTGGAGAAGCTGCTGCCCGGCGTCAACATCCTGGTGCGCCCGCGCCTTTCCCAACTCACCTTCGCCGGCGAGAAGAAGCTCACCCGCCTGCCGCGCCGCTCGGCCATCGTCGCCTTCTCGGCCGACGAAGTTTACGCGATTGCCGAACTGATCCGCCGCCAGCGTGGCGGGGCGGCGGTGGTGCTTGGTGCGCTCTCGCCACGCACCCGCAACGCACAGGTGGCGCTCTATCAGAACGGCGATGTCGATTATCTCGTGGCGACCGACGCCATCGGCATGGGGCTCAATCTCGATGTCGATCACGTCGCCTTCGCCGGGGACGTGAAATATGACGGCTGGCAGTTCCGCCGTCTCAACCCGGGCGAACTCGCGCAGATCGCCGGGCGCGCGGGGCGGGCGCAGCGGGACGGCACCTTCGGCACGACGGGGCGCTGCGAACCGTTCGACGCCGAGCTGGTGGAGCGGCTGGAAGCTCATGCCTTCGAGCCGCATCGCGTGCTCCAGTGGCGGAACAGCGCGCTCGATTTCGGCTCCATCGAGGCGTTGCACCGCTCGCTGGGCGTGGTGCCGCGCGAGGAAGGACTGACCCGCGCGCCGACCGCCGAGGACGTGCTCGTGCTGGAGGCGCTCGCCCGCGACCCGGCCATCCGCCGCCTGGCCAGCGGTGCGAACGCGGTCGAGCGGCTGTGGGAAGCCTGCCAGCTACCGGACTACCGTAAAGTGTCGCCGGCCTCCCACTCCGACCTCGTCTCGACTGTCTATGACGACCTTATGCGCCACGGACGGCTCTCAACCGACTGGTTCGCGAAACAAGTGGCCTTGGCGGACCGGACGGAAGGTGACATAGACACGCTGTCGGGGCGCATTGCGCAGGTTCGTACCTGGACCTTCGCGGCAAACCGGCCGGACTGGCTCGACGACCCGGAACATTGGCGGGGTGTCACACGGCGTGTGGAAGATAGGCTTTCCGATGCGCTCCATGAACGGTTGGCTCACCGTTTCGTGGATCGGCGGACCAGCGTGCTGATGCGGCGCCTGCGAGAGAATGCGATGCTCGAAACTGAAATCACCAAGACCGGCGACGTCATCGTGGAAGGCCACGTGATCGGCCATCTGCTCGGCTTCCAGTTCGCCGCCGATGCGTCGGCCGGCGGGCCCGAAGCCAAGGCGCTGCGGGCCACCGCCCAAAAGGCGCTGTCGGGCGAGATCGAGGCCCGCGCCGCCAAGCTCGCGGAAGCCGGGGACGATGCCTTCGTGCTCTCCGCCGACGGTACGCTGCGCTGGATCGGCGATCCCGTCGCCAAGCTCATCCCGGGCGAGGAGGTGCTGACCCCGCGCCTCAAGATCATCGCCGACGAGCATCTGACCGGCCCGGCGCGGGACGCGGTGCAGGCGCGGCTCGATTTGTGGCTCAAGGCCCATATCGAAAAGCTGCTCGGTCCGCTGCTGGCCCTCGGCAAGGCCGAAGACATCACCGGCATCGGCCGCGGCATCGCCTTCCAGCTCGTCGAGTCGCTCGGCGTTCTGGAGCGGCACAAGGTCGCCGAGGAGATGAAGAGCCTCGCCCAGGAGTCCCGCGCGGTGCTGCGCGGCCACGGCGTGCGCTTCGGCGCTCATCACATCTATCTGCCGGCGTTGCTGAAGCCCGCGCCGCGCGCGCTCGCCGCCCAGCTCTGGGCGCTGAAGCATGGCGGCCTGCAGCAGAAGGGTCTCGACGAGCTGCCGCATCTGGCGGCCTCGGGCCGCACCTCGATCCCGGTCGATCCGGAGATCCAGAAGGGTCTCTACCGCGCCGTGGGCTTCCGTGTGGCGGGTGAGCGCGCGGTGCGCGTGGATATTCTCGAGCGCCTCGCCGATCTCATCCGTCCGGCGCTCGCCTGGCGGCCGGGCGCGCCCGGTGAGAAGCCGGCGGGGGCGTTTGACGGGTCGGGCTTCCTTGCCACCGTCGCCATGACGTCGCTCGCGGGCTGCGCGGGGGAGGACTTCGCCTCCATCCTGCGGTCGCTGGGCTACCGCATGGAGCGTCGCCCGGCCTCTGTTGAGGCGGCCCCTGTCGAGGCGACCCCCGTCGAGGCGTCGGTCGAGGCCCCGGCGGAAGCCGGTTCGGCCGAGACCACCGTTGCTGCCGACGTGCCGGTCGGCACCGATGTGGCGTTCGACCAGACCGTCGAGCCGGCCCTGGAGCCGGAAGCGGCCGTACCGGAGGCCGTCGAGGCCCCGGCCGAGATTCCCGCCGAGATCAATGCCGACGTCACGGCCGTGAGCGGGGCGGTATTCACCGATCCCGTGTTCGACCAGACCGTCGAGCCCGCGCTGGAGCCGGAGGCCGCCGCTATCGCGGCGCCGGCCCCTGCCGAAGACGCGGTCCCGGCGGAGCCGGCGATGATCGAGGTCTGGCGCCCCGGCCGTCCGCCGGGCCAGAACCGACCGGCCCATCGCGGCAGAGGCGGTCCGGCCCGTGGCGCGCGCGCTGATGCCGCCGCCCCGGCGGGCGATGCTCCCGCGCGGGACAGTGGGCGTGGTGAAAGCGGTCGTCCCGAGGGCGAACGCGGGCGCCGTCCGTTCCGTGATGAGCGTCGCCAGGAAGGCCGTGGCGAGGGGCGGGGCGAGGCTCGTGGTGAATCTCGTGGGCCCCGTCCCGAGGGCGACAAGAGGTCCGGCCGTCCGCCGCGCCGCGATGAGAATCGCGGCGAGCGGGGCGAGGG
>JAEZMI010000181.1 GCA_023414975.1 Pseudomonadota bacterium
GCGTAGCCTCTACCGCACTGCGGTAGATCGGCTAGGCTGCGGTCTTCGCCGCAGAGGAACCGCACGCCATGAAGATCGAGGACGTCCGCCGCACCGCCTATTCCATGCCGCTGACCAACCCCGCTTATCCCGTGGGGCCGTACCGCTTCTTCGACCGCGAATATATGATCATCACCTACCGCACCGATCCCGCGGCGCTGGAGAAGGTCGTGCCCGAGCCGCTGAAGGTGGTGGACCCGATCGTCAAATATGAGTTCATCCGCATGCCGGATTCCACCGGCTTCGGCGACTACACCGAGACGGGGCAGGTGATCCCCGTGGAGTTCGAGGGCCGCAAGGGCGGCTTCGTCCATTCCATGTATCTCGACGACGAGGCCCCCATCGCCGGCGGGCGCGAGCTGTGGGGTTTCCCCAAGAAGCTCGCCAAGCCCAGCTTCAAGGTGGAGAGCGACGTGCTGGTGGCGAGCCTGCATTATGGCAGCGTGCTCTGCGCCTCCGGCACCATGGGCTACAAGTACAAGAAGGCCGATCACGACGCGATCCTCGCCTCCATGCTCACGCCGAGCTGGCTGCTCAAGATCATCCCGCATGTCGATGGCAGCGCGCGGATCCTGGAGCTGGTCGAGTATTATCTCGAGGACGTCACCATCAAGGAGGCGTGGACCGGTCCGGCGGCGCTTGGCCTGTTCCCGCACGCCATCGCCGATGTCGCCAAGCTGCCGGTGCTGGAGGTGCTTTCCGCCGTGCACATCAAGGCCGACCTGACGCTCGGCCTCGGCAAGGTGGTGCACGACTATCTGAAGGACTGAACGCTCAGCCCAGCCCCAGCCGTTCGGTCGCCATGAAGCCGAACATCAGCGCGAGGCCGAAGGCGATGAGCGCGAGCGCGGCGAGGAATTCCACGCCGCGCAGCACCACCGCCCCGGCCGTGCCCTGCCGGGTCGCGGCGAGCCGCACCGCCGCGTGCTTGGCGAAAACCGCCAGCGCCGCGATGGCGCTCACCGTAATCGCCGTGCCCACGCCCATCAGCAGCGTCGAGGCGGCGCCGACCCAGAAGATGCCCTGCGTCAGCGCGAAGACCAGTACGAGGATCGCCCCCGTGCAGGGCCGCAGCCCGACCGAGAGCACCGCCCCCCACCATTCCCGCCAGCCGCCGCCCTTGGGCAGGGCGTCGGGTGCGGGCATGTGGCCGTGCCCGTCCTCGCAGCCGCAGTCCTCGCCATGCACATGGTCCGGCCGCCCGCGCCAGGCGGCGATCAGCGCCCGGCCTTTCGCGTAGGCGAGGCGCAGGCCGATCAGCACGATCAGCCCGTAGGCGGCGAGTTCGATGAGGGTAACCGCCCGGCTCATCGTCGCCGCGGTGGCGCCGAGCACCAGGGCGAAGATGGCGGCGACGAGGATGGCGGTCAGCGCCTGCGCGAACGCGCTCGCAAAGGCGAGGGCGACGCCGCGCTTCAGCGTCGCCTCATTGGCGAGGAGATAGGAGGAAATCACCGCCTTGCCATGGCCGGGGCCGGCGGCATGGAACACGCCATAGGCGAAGGAGATGCCGCCGAGCAGGAACACCGCGTGCCCGTCCTGGCGGGAGGCCCGCACGGCACCGGTCAGCAGCCGATAGAATTCGGCCTGCTTGGCGAGGATGAAGCCGGCCAGTCCCCCGACATCGCCGGGCACGGGGCCGGAGGGGGGCGGCGCGGCCACGCCGAAGGGCGATTGCGCGAGCGCGGGATGGGTCATCGCCAGCGCGGCGAGGAACGCCAGCACCCCCGTCAACGCCAGCGGGCCGGAACGCGCGTGCGTCACGAGCAGGTCACCGTCACGCGGTTCGCGAATTGCGAGCCGAAATTGCTCGCCGAGGTGAGGGCGTTGAAGAAGCCCTCCGAGAGCGACGTCGTTCCGGTCGCCGGGTCCGGCCGGTGCAGGGCGAGCGAGCAGCCGGCGGAAGCCCCCGCCAGCTTGATCGGATCCTTGTCGGCCAGCGCGAAGGAGACGAAATAGGTCGGGTCGTAGACGTCCACGGTCGTCGATCCCTTCTTCGCCTCCGGCTCGGCGAGCGGCAGGGTGAAGTGCAGGATCAGCGACGTGCCGTCATAGGTCAGGAAGTAGTCCTTGGGCGCGGCGAAGCCGAGCTTCTCCTCGCCGCGCGTGGCATAGGTGAAATAATCGAATTCCTTCAGGGAATCGATGTTCACCTGCGCCAGCTCCTTCAGCGTCTTCTCGGTCGGCTTGCCGTCCGGCCCGGTCTCCAGCCCCTGCAGCGCGTAGCTGGAAAACCCCTCGTCGAAGGTCCAGACGTGACGCACGCCGCTGAGTCGGCCATCGGGGGCATAGTCGAGTTCGGCATTCACCGTGACCCAGACGTGAGGGTGAGCGAAGGCCGGCGCCACCAGGCCGCACAGCACCAGGAACCCTGCCATCAACCGCCAGATCATCGCCATCATCACCTTGTGCCGCCTCGCGCTCCCGCAGTGCAGCGAATCTTCGCTGGCGAGTTCGGCGGAATGGTGACGGGTTGGGGGGCGCTGGCAAGGGCGCAATGATCGCGCGGCGCGATGGTCGAGCCGGGGTCCTGCGTGCGTCGAGGCTGCCCTGTCGGGCAGCACCTCAGCATGACGTAAGGGGGGAGGCCAGGCGTGAGTGCGCCGGCCCGTTCTGGCAGCAAGCTGACACCATGGTGCCGCAAGCACCGTCATCCCGAGGTGCAAGCGCCCTCGGTTTCGGGACCGCCGTCACCCCGAGGTACAAGTGCCCTCGGCTTCGGGAGCGCCGTCACCCAGAGGTACAAGCGCCGTCGCCTTCGGGAGCGCCCGTCATCCCGAGGTACAAGCACCGTCGGAGTCGGGAGCACCGTCATCCTGAGGTGCGAGCGCAGCGAGCCTCGAAGGATGTGGGGCTGGAGCAGCCCCGCCACGACGGCGTGCAACCTTCGACACGCGATCCCAATCGCCCTCGATAAGTGCCAGCTTCTTGGCCCGGCTCCACCCCTTGATCTTCCGCTCGGCGGCGATGGCGTCGGTGATTTGTTCGAAGCTCTCCGACCAGACGAGTTGCACGGGCCGGCGGTTGAATGTGTACCCGGGAAAGGCGCCGCTTTCATGCTCGGCAATGCGCTTGTCCAGTGGGCCGCTGGTCGAGCCGATATAAAAGGAACCATCGGCACAGCGCAGCATGTAGGCGAAGGCCATGGACGCACCCTTGCGATCTCGCGAACACTCACGATGAGCGGAAGATTGTCGCGTTTCAAGGGACGGTCCTGCGTGCTTCGAGGCAGCCCTGTCGGGCAGCACCTCAGCATGACGTAACGGGGAGGCGAGGCGTGAGTGTGCGGGCCTGTGCCGACGGCACGCTCGCACCGTGGTGCCGCAAGCACCGTGATCCTGAGGTACAGGGCCCTCGGCTTCGGGATCGCCGTCATCCCGAGGTGCAAGCGCCGTCGGCTTCGGAAGCACCGTCATCCCGAGATACAAGCGCCCTCGGCTGGGAGCGCCGTCATCCTGAGGTGCGGGCGTAGCGAGCCTCGAAGGATGGTCGGACCCGATGCCCCGTTGGGGCGCGCGCTGCCCTCACACGAAGTGCCAGCCCGCTGCGCGTGCGTGCGGGGAACGCGCGCGCGTCGAAGGCGCGCCCCAAAAGCAAACACCCCCGAGCGAGCTCGGGGGTGTCGATGCCAGCCGTTCATGCCGAGGCTTTGCCAGCCTCCACAATGTCCGTCTCAGGCCGCGGTCTCACGCCGCCTTGGCGGACTTGGGCGCCAGCAGCTTGCGGTTGATCAGCGCCTCGGCGATCTGGACCGCGTTGAGCGCGGCGCCCTTGCGCAGATTGTCCGACACGCACCAGAAGGAGAGGCCGTTCTCCACCGTCGCATCCTCGCGGATGCGCGAGATGTAGGTCGCGTCCTCGCCCGCCGCCTCGTAGGGCGTGATGTAGCCGCCCGGCTCGCGCTTATCGACCACCAGAACGCCCGGCGCGGCGCGCAGCACGTCGGTGGCCTCCTCGACGGAGATCGGGTTCTCGAACTCGACATTCACCGCTTCCGAATGGGCGATGAAGACGGGCACGCGGACGGCGGTGCAGGTCAGCTTGATCTTGGGATCAAGAATCTTCTTGGTCTCCGCCATCACCTTCCATTCCTCCTTCGTGTAGCCGTCCTCCATGAAGACGTCGATGTGAGGAATGACGTTGAAGGCGATCCGCTTGGGGAACTTCTTCGCCTCGACCGGGTCCGACACGAAGACGGCGCGGGTCTGCGCGAAAAGCTCGTCCATGGCGTCCTTGCCGGCGCCGGAGACCGACTGGTAGGTCGCCACGACCACGCGCTTGATGGTCGCCTTGTCGTGCAGCGGCTTCAGCGCGACGACGAGCTGGGCGGTCGAGCAGTTCGGGTTGGCGATGATGTTCTTCTTGGTGAAGCCGGCGAGCGCGTCGGCATTCACTTCGGGAACCACCAGCGGCACATCGGAATCGTAGCGCCAGGCCGAGGAGTTATCGATCACCACGCAGCCCTGGCGGCCAATCTTGGGCGACCACTCCTTGGACACGTCGCCGCCGGCCGACATCAGGCAGATGTCGGTGTCGGAGAAGTCGTAATTCTCGAGGGCTTTGACTTTCAGGGTCTTGTCGCCGAAGGAGACCTCCGTTCCCACCGAACGGCGGGAGGCGAGCGCGACCACCTCGTCCGCGGGAAAACCGCGTTCGGCGAGGATGTCGAGCATTTCGCGGCCCACATTACCCGTGGCACCGGCGACAGCGACCTTGTAGCCCATTGTTTCTCTCCTGACGGCCCTGCCATTCACAGGCTCGGGCGAGGGCGGGCTTTTACGCCGAAAGGCGGATGAGAGCAAGGTTTCGCGCGGGCGCAGACGCTTTTGCGCGAATGCCGCCGGGGGCGCCTGCCGCGTCTCGACGCGAGCGGCCTTACGCGCGGGACGCGGGGGGGCCTTACGCGCGGATCGCCTTC
Source organism: Pseudomonadota bacterium (assembly GCA_023414975.1). Taxonomy (GTDB): domain Bacteria; phylum Pseudomonadota; class Alphaproteobacteria; order Rhizobiales; family Xanthobacteraceae; genus Ancylobacter. Next base: position 4,958 of record JAEZMI010000181.1, read on the forward strand.
ACCCGCACGAAGGTCCATTCGACGCGCGGGCTCTCGCCGGCGCGGCCGGTGATGACGAGCTGCTCGGTGCGGCGCGGGCCGCCGCCGGCGGCGAAGACGATGCTCTCCTCGATCGCCACCGCGCAGTCCGGCGCGGTGAAGGCCCAGTCGTCGCCATCCGGCAGTTTGAGGATCACGGTGTGCCCGTCCGCCGCCCGCGCGGGCTGCACGAGCGGGTGCAGGTGGAAGCGCAGCGCGTAATGGTCGCGCCCGTCGGCGGGAAGGCTTTCGCCCTCCACGGGGCGGAACAGGTCCTCGCCGTCCAGCCGCGCCCCGTCCGGCGAGAGGCGCCAGGAGCGCTGGTGGATGAGGCCGAAGCGCCGGGCATAGCCGTCATGGCTCGCGCGCAGCACCTCGGCGCCGCCGCGCTCCATCCGGTCGACATGCAGGTCGGCCGGCCCGTCCAGCACCGGCGTGCCGCACAGCCGGCGCAGCAGGCCGCTGGCGAGGAAGCGGCAGGAGGAGGTTTCCTCGATCCCCGCCGTCGAATGCGCCGCCGTCTGGCGGGCGATGGGCCGCCACTCGTCGCGCCCGATGGCCGGCATGCCGCAATTGATGACGATGCGGTTGCGCCCCGCCGACATCTCGAAGGCGAGACACCCCGCATGCGCCTCGTGGCTCAGCGCCGGCGGCGGCGGCGCGCCGGTGTCGGCGATCAGCACCGTGCCCGCCGCCTCCATGCGCTGATAGCCGGAATAGGGCGCGTTGGAGAGCGGGCGCCCGCGCGCATCGTCATAGGCGAGCACGGTGGCGAGCCAGTCCGCCGGGGTCGGGCCCATCCCGTTGAAATGGGCGAAGGCGCCGTCGCCGTGGCGGAAGAAGCGCAGCATCGGCATCATCCGGTCGATGGCGTTGAGCAGGGCTGGCGGGGGCGGCATATGGCGCGCGCCATAGCACTGGCGCAGCGGCAGCAGGTCCAGCAGCAGGTCGATCAGCAGGCCGGGATTGCGCGGCGCCGGCCCGCCATCGGCGAGGATGAGGCGGTCCAGTTCCTCCGACAGCCGCTTCTGCGCGCTGCGCATCAATTTGGGCTGGTCGGCCATGCACAGGCTGGCGAAGGCGAGGGCGATGGCGCAGGAAAGGCGGGGGCGCCCGTCGCGCGCCTGCGCCCCGGCTCCCTTCACATAGCGCACCTGCGCGGTGAGGCTGCGGATGAAGCGGCGGTGAAAGGCGGCGTCGGCGTCCTGCAGGATCAGCGTCGCCTGCGTGAGCCAGCTGATGACGCGGCGCGCGGCGACCTCGGGCACGGCGGCGGCCGGCAGGCGGTAGCCGCCGAGCGTGATCCAGTCGCCCACCAGCGCGCGGGCATTGGCGCGGGCGATCGGCGTGCCGGCGGCCTGCATGTGGCGCAGCCAGCCGAAGCCCATCAATTCCTCCGCCCATTCGCGCGAGGGCGGCTCGATCTCGAAGGGCGAGAGGCCGTCGGTCAGCACCGCCTTGCCGGCGAAGGCGAAGCGGCCGGAATAGAACTCGGCGGCGCGGGTCGGGTCTCCGGTGCGCAGATCGTGCGGGGCGAGCAGAAGCCGCGCCGGCACCGGCACGGAGCGCGAGCGCCAGGGGTACCAGCGCTGGGTCAGCGCCCATGCCCGCAGGCGCCGCCAGCCGGATTCGGCGATGAACGCCGCCAGCCGCCCACGGTCCGCATAGACCTCGCGGGCCATCAGCGCCGCGTCCCCGTTCTGTCCGTCAAGAGCCGTCCGTCCCTCGCTCGATTCGCGGCAGCGCCCTGATTTCGCGGCCGATTCCGCCGGCGCGGCGCATTGCGTTTCCCGGCGGCGACATTACCCGAGCGGGCGGGAAGGTCCAGCCGCACCCCGCCGCCGACCGTCGCGTGAAAGCTTCACGCCCGGCGGCGCAGGCGGGCGGCGAAGAAGCCGTCGAGCCCCGCGCGGCGCGGGTCGTCGTCCGGCAGATGGGTCGGCAGCGTGCGCACCTCGCCCACCGCGTTGATCCACGCCGCCGCGATGCCCGCCTCGCCCGGCACCACCGGCACACGCTCGTAATCGTCGCGCGCGGCGAGCAGCGCGGCGATCTGCCGCTCGCCTTCCTCCGGCTCCAGCGAGCAGGTGGAATAGACCAGTAGCCCGCCCTTCTTCACCAGCCCGGCGGCATGGGCGAGGATGCGGGCCTGCAGCGCGCCCAGGCTGGCAATGTCGCCCGGCTCCTTCGACCAGGCGACATCCGGGTGACGGCGGATCGTGCCGGTGGCCGAGCAGGGCGCGTCGATCAGCACGCCGTCGAACGGACCGCCGGCGAAGGAGGCGGCATCCGCCTCCACCACCTCCGCCGCGAGATTGAGGCGGGCGAGGTTCTGGCTGAGGCGGCGCAGCCGGGCGCCGGAGCGGTCCACGGCCACGACCTGCGCGCCGGTGGCGGCGAGCTGGGCGGTCTTGCCCCCCGGCGCGGCACAGAGGTCCGCCACCCGCTGGCCGGCGCCGGCGTTCAGCAGGCGCGCCGGCAGCGCGGCGGCGGCGTCCTGCACCCACCAGGCGCCTTCCGCGAAGCCCGGCAGGGCGGTCACGTTGCCGGCTTCCACAAGACGGATGCTGCCGGTCGGCAGCAGCGTGCCGCCGAGCCTTTCCGCCCACAGGGCCGCGTCCGCGCGGGGCGTCAGGTCGAGCGCGGCTTCCTGCGCCAGCGCGCGGGAGATCGCCTGCGCCAGCGGGGCGCCATAGGCGGCGGTCCAGCCGTCGAGCATCCATTGCGGCTGGTCGGCGACATCGGGCAGGGCGGCGCGGCCCTCGCGCGCGATGCGCCGGAGCACGGCATTGACCAGCCCCTTGAAGCCGGCGGTCGCCGCGCTCTCGCCGGCGAGGTCGACGCCGGTGGAGACCGCCGCATGGTCCGGCACGTCCATGAAAAGAATTTGCGCCGCGCTGATGAGCAGGATGGTCTCGACCCGCCCGGCCTTTTCCGGCAGGCCGCGCACCAGCATGGCCCGCACCAGGGCGCCGAGACTGCCCAGCCGGCGCAGCGTGGTCGCCGCGATCATGCGGGCGAGCGCACGGTCGCGCTCGTCGAGGTCGCGGGTCAGCCGCTCCAGCGCCTCGTCGAGCGGGCGGCCTTTCTCCAGCACGGCATCGACCGCGTCCGCCGCCGCGCGGCGCACGGCAAGACCAGGCGCGGCTGCCGGGCCTGGT
>JAEZMI010000282.1 GCA_023414975.1 Pseudomonadota bacterium
ACCGGTTCAGGTGATGACGTCGGGCGCCGTGCGCCCGGTGCGGCCGGGAATGTCCGGAAGGGTGCGGGCGATCTCGATCAGATCGGCCAGTACCTCTTGCGTGTCGAGGCCGTGGCGGCCGGAATCCGGCTCGAAGCGCTCGATATAGACGCGCAGCGTCGCGCCCGCCGTGCCGGTGCCGGACAGGCGATAGACGATGCGCGACCCGTCGGTGAAGAAGATGCGCACGCCCTGGCGCGTCGTCACCGAGCCATCCACCGGGTCGTGATAGGCGAAGTCATCCGCCTTCTCGACCGTGAGGCCATTGACGACCGCGCCGGCCAACCCGTCGAGGCGGCCGCGCAGCTCCGCCATCAACCCGTCGGCGGCGCCGGCGTCGACCTCTTCATAGTCGTGGCGGGTGTAGAAGTTGCGGCCGTACGTCGCCCAGTGCTCGCGCACGATCTCGGCCAGGCTCTGGCGCCGCACGGCCAGGATGTTGAGCCACATCAGCACGGCCCAGAGACCGTCCTTCTCGCGCACATGGTTGGAGCCGGTGCCGAAGCTCTCCTCGCCGCACACCGTGGCGAGGCCGGCATCCAGCAGGTTGCCAAAGAACTTCCAGCCCGTGGGCGTCTCATAACACGTCACGCCAAGCTTCTGCGCCACGCGGTCGGCCGCGCCGCTGGTCGGCATGGAGCGGGCGATGCCCTTGATGCCGTCCTTGTAGCCGGGCGCGAGATGGGCGTTGGCGGCGATGATCGCGAGCGAGTCGGACGGGGTGAGGTAGAGCCCCCGGCCGATGATCATGTTGCGGTCGCCGTCGCCGTCGGAGGCCGCGCCGAGGTCCGGCGCGTGGTCGGACATCAGCAGGTCGTAAAGTTCCTTGGCGTGGACGAGGTTGGGGTCGGGATGATGCCCGCCGAAATCGGGCAGCGGCTGCCCATGCACCACCGTGCCCGGCGCGGCGCCCAGTTCCTCCTCCAGGATGGCCGTGGCATAGGGGCCGGTGACGGCGCTCATGGCGTCGAAGCGCATGGTGAAGCCGGAGGCGAACAGGTCGCGGATCGCGTCGAAGTCGAACAGCGCGCCCATCAGCCCGGCATAGTCTTCCACCGGGTCGATGACATCGACCACCATATCCTCGACCCGCGTCAGCCCGAGCGTGTCGAGATCCACATCCGGCGCATCGCTGATGCGGTACTCGGTAATCTCCTTCGACCGGGCGAAGACGGCATCCGTCACCGGCTCCGGCGCCGGGCCACCATTGCCGATATTGTACTTGATGCCGAAATCGCCCTCCGGCCCGCCGGGATTGTGGCTGGCCGAGAGAATGATGCCGCCGAAAGCCTCGTGCTTGCGGATGACGCAGGAGGCGGCCGGGGTCGATAGGATCGCCCCCTTGCCCACCATCACCCGGCCGAAGCCGGCGGCGGCGGCCATCTTGATGACGATCTGCACCGCCTCGCGGTTATAGAACCGCCCGTCGCCGCCGATCACCAGCGTCTCGCCCTCGAAGTCCGACAGGCTGTCGAACAGGGACTGGACGAAGTTCTCGATGTAATGCGGCTGCTGGAAGACCTGAACCTTCTTGCGCAGGCCCGACGTGCCGGGTTTCTGCCCCTCGAATGGCGTGGTGGCGACGGTAAGGATCATGGTCCCCTCGGGGTGACGATCAAGCGAGCCCCGCCAGCGCGGGGGCGGGCATAAGACGCGGCGGGCCTAGGCCTTGTTCCCCGTCAGGTGGCGCAGCAGGCCCGCGGCGGAGGCCGAGAGGTCCGGCGAGGGCCGCCCGCTCTCCACCGCCGGCAGCAGCGTGTTGGCGAGTTCCTTGCCGAGCTCGACGCCCCACTGGTCGAAGCTGTTGATGTTCCAGATCGCGCCCTCGACGAACACGCGGTGCTCGTAGAGCGCGATGACGCGGCCGAGCGTGTAGGGATCGAGCCGGTCATAGGCGATGGTCACGGAAGGCCGGTTGCCGGGGAACACGCGGTGCGGGGCGATCCGGCTCGCGGTGGCCTCGTCGCGGCCCGCGGCGAGAAGCTGGGCCTTCGCCTCCTCCAGCGTGCGCCCGCGCATCAGCGCCTCGGACTGGGCGAGGCAGTTGGCGATCAGCATGGCGTGCTGGCGCTTCAGCCCCGGCAGCGCGTCCTCGCCATGGCCATTGGCGGCGATGAGGAACTCGACCGGGATCGGGCTGGTGCCCTGATGGATGAGCTGGAAAAAGGCATGCTGGCCATTGGTGCCGGGCTCGCCCCACACCACCGGGCCGGTGTCATGGGCGACCTCGGTGCCGTCCAACGTCACGCGCTTGCCGTTGCTCTCCATGTCGAGCTGCTGGAGATAGGCCGGCAGCCGGGCGAGGTGCTGGTCATAGGGAATGACCGCGCGGGTCGCGTAGCCGCACACGTCGCGGTGCCAGATGCCGACGAGGCCGAGCAGCACCGGCAGGTTGGCCTCCAGCGGGGCGGTGCGGAAATGCTCGTCCATGGCGTGGCCGCCGTCGAGGAAGCGCGCGAAATTCGCCGACCCCACCGCGATCATCACCGGAAGGCCGATCGCCGACCACACCGAATAGCGTCCGCCGACCCAGTCCCAGAAGCCGAACACGCGGTCCGGCGCGATGCCGAAAGCGGCGACCTTGTCGAGCGCGGTGGAGACCGCCGCGAAATGGTGCCCCACCGCCGCCTCGCCGAGCGCCTCGACGATCCAGCGCCGGGCACTGGCGGCATTGGCCATCGTCTCCTGCGTGGTGAAGGTCTTGGAGGCGACGATCACCAGCGTCGTGGCCGGATCGAGCGGCGCGATGGTGTCGAACAGATGCGCGCCGTCGACATTGGAGACGTAATGGGCGCGCGGCCCGTCATGGTAGGGCGCGAGCGCCAGCGTCGCCATCACCGGCCCGAGATCCGAGCCGCCAATGCCGATATTGATGACGTCGGTGATCTTCTTGCCCGTCGCGCCGGTGAGCGTGCCCGCGCGGATGCCTTGCGCGAAGGCGCCCATGTCGGCCAACACCTTGGCCACATCGGCGCGCACATCCTGTCCGTCGACCACGAAGGGCGTCGCCGTGCGGTTGCGCAGCGCCGTGTGCAGCACGGCGCGGTCCTCGGTGAGGTTGATATGGACGCCGGAGAACATCGCCGCGCGCTTCTCCTCCACCTTCGCCGCGCGGGCGAGGTCGAGCAGCAGGCCGAGCGTGTCGGGCGCGATGGAGCATTTCGAAAAGTCGAGCAGCATGTCCTCGAACGAGGCCGAAAAGCGCGTGAAGCGGTCCGCGTCGGCGGCGAACAGCGCCCCGACCTTCTGCGTCGCGCGGGCCGCCCGGTCGGCGGCAAGGGCCTTGAAGACGTCCTCGGTCGCGGTACTCATGCCTCTCTCCGAACTCCTAAGGCGGGCGGCAGCGTTTTCGCCTCACGCATCGCTGCGCCCCATGCTTTTCTTCACCGCCTCGATCAGCTGCTTCAGCGTGAACGGTTTCGGCAGGAAGCCGAAATCGGCGCCCTCCGGCAGGTTCTTGGCGAAGGCCTCCTCGGCATATCCCGACATGAATATCACCTTTATGTCGGGATGCGTGCCGCGCAGTTCGCGCAGCAGGGTCGGGCCGTCCATCTCCGGCATCACCACGTCGGAGAGGATGAGATCGACCTCGCCGCCGTGCTCCGCCATGACCTCCAGCGCCTCGACGCCCGACCCGGCCTCCAGCACCTGGTAGCCGCGCGAGGCGAGCGCGCGGGCGGCGAAGGCACGCACCGCCTCCTCGTCCTCCACCAGCAGCAGCGTGCCCCGGCCGGTGAGATCCTGCGGCTTGGCCGGCGCCTCCACCTCGGCGCGGGTGGTGACCTCGACCACGTCGGGAATGTGGCGCGGCAGGAAGACCCGGAACACCGAGCCGTGGCCGACCTCGCTCTCCACCTGCAGCGTGCCGCCGGTCTGCTTGACGATGCCGTAAACCGTCGAGAGGCCGAGACCCGTGCCCTTGCCGACCTCCTTGGTGGAGAAGAACGGCTCGAATATCTTGTCGATGATGGCGGGCGGAATGCCGGTGCCGGTGTCGGTGACTTCCACCAGCACATGGTCGGCGCGCGGCAGCCCGGCCTCGCCATAGAGTTCGGCCTGCTCGGCCGTCACGTTCAGCGTGCGGATGGTCAGCGTGCCGCCCTCGGGCATGGCGTCGCGCGCATTCACCGCGAGATTGACGATGACCTGCTCGAACTGGTTGAGATCGGCCTTCACCGGCCAGAGGTCACGCCCCTCCTTGACCTCCAGCTTGACCGTTTCGCCGAGCAGGCGGCGCAGCAGCATGGACAGGTCGCTCATCACGTCGCCGAGGTTCAGCACCTGCGGGCGCAGCGTCTGGCGGCGCGAGAAGGCCAGCAGCTGCCGCACGAGGCCGGCGGCGCGGTTGGCGTTCTGCTTGATCTGCATGACGTCCTGGAAGGACGGGTCGGTGGGCCGGCTGTTGGCGAGAAGAAGATCGGAATAGCCGATGATGGCGGTCAGCACATTGTTGAAGTCATGCGCCACGCCGCCCGCGAGCTGGCCGACCGCCTGCATCTTCTGCGACTGGGCGAACTGCGCCTCCAGCGTGCGCTGTTCGGTCGTGTCGATGGCGTAGACGATGGCGGCCTCGCCCCCGGCCGCCTCGTCCTCGACCGGGGCGACATAGAAGCGGACCGAGCGCCCACCGTCGCGCTCGGCCGCGATGTCGAGCGGGCTCGCCGGCGTATGGCCGTTCACCGCCTGCTCGATCACCCCCGCGAAGGCGTCGCGCGAGGCCTCGCCGATCACCTCCACCAGCGCCCGCCCGCGGGCGGCCTCGCGCCCGCCGAACAGACGGGCGAACATTGCGTTGGCGCGGGCGATGCGCCCCTCGCGGTCGATGGTGGCGATGGCGATGGGCGAATTGTGGAAGAAGCGGGCGAAGCGCACCTCGGCGGCGCGGGCGGGGTCGCCCACATTGTCCTCGCGCGAGCGGTTGACCACCAGCGTGCGCGAGGCGCCCGGCGTGCCGTCCGAGGAAAAGGCCACGCGGTGCCACAGCCGCACCGGCAGGGTCTGGCCGTTCTTGCGCTTGAGATCGAGGTCGAGCACCTCGGTGCGCACCCCGCCGGGCACCGGCGCGATATTGGTCAGCAGCGCCGCCGCCGCGCCGGGCACGAGATCGGCGACGGACAGGCCGCCCGGCCCGAATTCGGCGAGGTCATAGCCCAGCCAGTCCACCAGCGTGGCGTTGATGTAGTGGATAGCCCCGCCCGCCGCCGAGAAGAAGCCGGCCGGCGCGTGGTCGAGATAGTCGATGGCATGCTGGAGTTCGAGGAAGGCAGTTTCCTGCCGCTCCCGCTCGCGGGTGAGGTCGCTCACCGTCCACACCGCGCAGCGCGGCCCGCGGGCCCGCGCCTTGGCCGGGCGCGCGCCGAGGCGAAGCCAGCGCACCGGCTGGCCGGGCGTGGCGATGCGCACCTCCTCGCTGGCCGCGCGCCCTTCCCGCACGCTCTGGGCGAGCCGGTAGACCGCCTCGGAGGCGTCGGGATCGCTGGTGAACAGCCGCTCGACGGGACGCGCCTCGTCCGCGCTCGGCGCGCCGATGATCTCGCAATAGCGCGGATTGGCGTAGAGCACGCGGCCAAGGGCATCGACCACGCTCATGCCCTCGGGCGCGCTGTCGACGATGCGCCGCGCCAGCTCGTCATGCGGATCGGGCAGGCCGAAGCGCAGCAGCCCCGCCGCATAGGCGAAGAGGGCGAAAACGCCCACCACGGCCAGAACTGTCAGCAGCCCGATGATCCAGGGATCGGCCTTTTCCCGGCCGAGCAGCAACAGCGACACGACGGCACCGACAAGGGCCAGCGCGACCACCAGCACCAGCCGGATGCTGCCGCCGATTTCGGGGCGGGCGAGTGTGGGATCGTCGGGTCCGCTATCCGCCATGTCCAAGCCAAAAGGCTCCCGCGCGGCGCGGCGGGGAGCGATTCATTACCCCTTCTTGGTGCCTGACCCGCCGACGCGGGGCAAGGCCGATTCGCCGGCCCGGCGGATTTCGCGGGGGAGGAGCCGCATCGCTGCCGCCACGAAGCGTACCGCAAGCGGGCCTGCCGCGAGAGCACCTGCCGCACGGGACACGCGCCCTCTCTCTGTTGCCATCGCCCCTTGCCGAGGAGAGGCTTCCGCGACACAAAGAGCGCGAACCGGGCCGGCGCAGAGCGCGCCCGGCTGTGGAGGAGAGCCGAACCGATGGGCGACACGCTGAATTCCCTGAGCGGGCTGGGCATCTGGCTGGCCTTTGGCGGCCTCGCCGTCATGGCCGTGCTGGCGCTTATCGTCGGCCGCCGCGCCAGGCGCCGGGGCGCCCATGGCGTTGCCGCCGGCCATCGCCTTGCCGTGCTCGACCAGGTGCCCATCGACCAGACGCGCCGGCTGGTGCTGATCCAGCGCGACGAGGTGCAGCATCTGGTCATCCTCGGCGGGAGCAGCGATTTCCTCGTGGAAGGCGGCATCCGCTCGGGCGAGGCGCGCCTCGACGGCGGCCACCATCATCCCGAGCCGCATCATCGCTCCGTCGTGCTCGACGAGCCACGCCGCGAGCCCCCGCCCGCCGCCGTGCCCCCTGCCGCGCCCGCCGCCCCGCCGGTGGCACAGCCGCCTGTCGCGCAGGAAGCCGAGCCGCGCCCGGCCGAGCGTCCCGTCGAACGCCCGCTGGAGCGTCCGATGGACCGTCCGGTGGCCGCCCGTGCGCCGGTCGAGCGGCCCATTCCGGAACGGCCGGCGGTGCGCGAG
>JAEZMI010000202.1 GCA_023414975.1 Pseudomonadota bacterium
GCGACAACATCTCGGTTGACGTGCAGCTGATCGTGCCGATCGCGATGGAAGAGAAGCTGCGCTTCGCCATCCGCGAAGGCGGCCGCACCGTCGGCGCCGGCGTCGTCGCCGCCATCATCGAGTGATCTAACCAATCCCGAAGGGCGCGGGATACGCTCGCGCCCTTTTTTCGTGGTGCTCGTAATAGAGCCCTATTGACGAGCCCTCTGGGAGCCTGAAGTCAATGAACGGCCAGAACATTCGGATCCGCCTCAAGGCGTTCGATCATCGCATTCTCGATGCCTCGACGCGCGAGATCGTCGCCACGGCCAAGCGCACGGGCGCGCAGGTGCGCGGTCCGATCCCGCTGCCGACGCGGATCGAGAAGTTCACGGTCAATCGTTCGCCTCACGTCGACAAGAAGTCGCGTGAACAGTTCGAAATGCGGACGCACAAGCGTCTGCTGGACATCGTCGACCCGACCCCCCAGACCGTGGACGCGCTGATGAAGCTCGACCTCGCTGCGGGTGTCGACGTCGAGATCAAGCTCTGAGAGAAGGCGAGGGGACACGGCCATGCGGTCAGGCGTCATCGCCCAGAAGGTCGGCATGACTCGCATCTTCAATGATGCGGGTGAACATGTTCCGGTCACTGTGCTGAAAGTCGATAATTGCCAGGTAGTTGCTCACCGTACGCTCGAGAAGAACGGCTACACCGCCGTCCAGCTCGGTGTCGGCAAGGCGAAGCCTCAGAACACCACCCGCGCCATGCGCGGCCACTTCGCGGTCGCGAAGGTCGAGCCGAAGCGCAAGCTCGCGGAGTTCCGCGTCGAGGAGAGCGATCTGATCCCCGTCGGCGCCGAGCTGACTGTCGATCACTTCGTGGTCGGCCAGTTCGTCGACGTGACCGGCACCTCCATCGGTAAGGGTTTCGCCGGTGGTATGAAGCGTCACAACTTCGGCGGTCTGCGTGCCACGCACGGCGTGTCGATCTCGCACCGTTCGATCGGTTCGACCGGCGGTCGTCAGGACCCCGGCAAGACCTTCAAGAACAAGAAGATGCCCGGCCACATGGGCGTCGACACCGTGACCACGCAGAACCTCAAGGTCGTCCTGACCGATGTGGAGCGCGGCCTGATCGCGGTCGAGGGTGCGGTGCCCGGCAACAAGGGCGGCTGGATCCTGGTGGCCGACGCGGTGAAGAAGAAGCTGCCGGCGGAAGCGCCGAAGCCGGGCAAGTTCCGGCTTCCGGGTGCCGAGGCCGAGGCGGCTCCGGCGGCCGAGGCTGCGGCCGAGGAGAACGTGTGATGGTCGAACTCGCGGTCAAAACCCTCGACGGATCCGAAGCCGGTTCCGTGACCCTGTCGGACGAGATCTTCGGTCTCGAGCCCCGCCAGGACATCCTGCACCGCATGGTGGTGTGGCAGCTCGCCCGCCGCCAGGCCGGCACGCATCAGACGCTGTCGCGCTCGGAAGTCGATCGCACCAAGCGCAAGATGTACAAGCAGAAGGGCACCGGCGGCGCCCGTCACGGCGCGGCCTCGGCCCCGCAGTTCCGCGGCGGCGCCAAGGCGTTCGGCCCGGTCCAGCGCAGCCATGCCAGCGACCTTCCCAAGAAGGTCCGCGCGCTTGCCCTCAAGCATGCGCTCTCGTCCAAGGCGAAGGACCAGCAGATCGTCGTCCTCGACGACGCCACGCTGTCCGAGCCCAAGACCAAGCTGCTCCGTGAGCGCCTGGCGGGCCTTGGCCTGTCGAACGCCCTCGTGGTTTCGGGCGCCGAGGTGGATCCGAATTTCGGCCTCGCCTCGCGCAATATCGGTCACCTCGACGTGCTGCCCGTCCAGGGCATCAACGTCTACGACATCCTGCGTCGTCAGACCCTGGTCCTGACGAAGGCGGCTGTCGACGCTCTGGAGGCGCGCTTCAAATGAGTCTCGATCCGCGCCACTACGACGTGATCGTGTCCCCGGTCATCACCGAGAAGGCCACGGCGGCGTCCGAGCACAACAAGGTCGTCTTCAAGGTTGCTCTGTCGGCTACCAAGCCGCAGATCAAGGAGGCGGTCGAGAAGCTCTTCGACGTGAAGGTCGAGAGCGTCAACACGCTGGTCCGCAAGGGGAAGACGAAGTTCTTCAAGGGCCGCAAGGGCGTGCAGTCCGACGTGAAGAAGGCGGTTGTCACCCTCGCCGAGGGTCACACCATCGACATCACGACGGGTCTGTGAGCCGGGATCAAGGATCAGAGACATGGCGCTCAAAACCTTCAAGCCGGTAACGCCGAGCCTTCGTCAGCTCGTCATCGTCGACCGTTCGGGCCTGTATAAGGGCAAGCCGGTCAAGACGCTGACCGAGGGCAAGAACGAAGCTGGCGGCCGCAACAACACCGGCCGGGTCACCGTCCGGTTCCGCGGCGGCGGCCACAAGCAGGCCTATCGCCTCGTCGACTTCAAGCGCGCCAAGCGCGACGTGCCGGCGACCGTGGAGCGGATCGAGTACGACCCGAACCGCACCGCCTTCATCGCCCTCATCAAGTATGAGGACGGCGAGCTGAGCTACATCCTGGCGCCGCAGCGTCTGGCGGTCGGCGATCAGGTGATCGCCTCGAAGAACGTCGACGTGAAGCCCGGCAACACCGCGCCGCTCGGCAACCTGCCGGTCGGCACGATCGTGCACAATGTCGAGCTGAAAATCGGCAAGGGCGGCCAGATCGCCCGTTCCGCCGGTTCCTACGCGCAGATCGTCGGCCGCGACCAGGGCTATGTGATCATCCGCCTCAACTCGGGTGAGCAGCGTCTGGTGCATGGCGAGTGCTGCGGCACGGTGGGCGCGGTGTCGAACCCCGACCACATGAACACCAATCTCGGCAAGGCCGGCCGCAAGCGCTGGCTGGGCCGTCGCCCGCACAACCGCGGCGTCACCATGAACCCGGTCGACCACCCGCATGGCGGCGGCGAAGGCCGCACCTCGGGCGGCCGTCATCCGGTCACCCCGTGGGGCTTCCCCACCAAGGGCAAGAAGACCCGGAAGAACAAGTCTACCGGCAAGTTCATCGTGTCCAGCCGGCACGCCCGCAAGAAGTGAGCGAGGGGAACTGAATTATGTCTCGATCGGTCTGGAAAGGTCCGTTCGTCGACGGCTACCTCCTCAAGAAGGCGGAAGCCGCGCGTTCGTCGGGTCGTCACGACGTCGTCAAGATCTGGAGCCGTCGCTCCACGATCCTGCCGCAGTTCGTCGGCGTCACCTTTGGCGTTTACAACGGCAACAAGCATGTGCCGGTCTCGGTGACCGAAGACATGGTGGGCCACAAGTTCGGCGAGTTCGCCCCGACCCGTACCTATTACGGGCACGCGGCGGACAAGAAAGCCAAGCGCAAGTAGAGGCAGGGTCATGGGTAAGGCAGCTCGTCCGCGCACGCTCGCGGATACGGAAGCCAAGGCGGTTGCACGCAATCTTCGCGTGAGCCCCCAGAAGCTCAACCTCGTCGCGGGTCTCATCCGCGGGAAGAAGGTCGCGACGGCTCTGGCCGATCTGCAGTTCTCCCGCAAGCGGATCGCCGGCGACGTGAAGAAGTGCCTGGAATCGGCCATCGCCAATGCCGAGAACAACCATGAGCTGGACGTCGACGATCTCATCGTCGCCGAGGCGCATGTCGGCAAGGGTCTGGTCATGAAGCGCTTCGCGGCGCGGGCGCGCGGTCGCGCCAGCCGGATCGAGAAGCCGTTCTCGCATATCACGATCGTGGTGCGTGAAGTCGAGGAGAAGGCCTGATGGGTCAGAAGGTTAATCCCGTCGGGCTGCGGCTCGGCATCAACCGCACCTGGGACTCGCGCTGGTTCGCCGGCAAGGGCGAGTACGGCCAGCTGCTGCACGAGGACATCAAGATCCGCGAGATGCTGCAGAAGCTGCTCAAGCAGGCTGCAGTCTCCAAGATCGTCATCGAGCGCCCGCACAAGAAGTGCCGCGTGACCATTCACTCGGCGCGTCCGGGCGTGGTCATCGGCAAGAAGGGTGCGGATATCGACAAGCTCCGCAAGAAGGTCGCCGAGATGACCAACTCGGAGGTCTTCATCAACATCGTCGAGATCCGCAAGCCGGAAATCGATGCGCGTCTGGTGGCCGAATCAATCGCCCAGCAGCTCGAGCGCCGCGTGGCTTTCCGCCGCGCCATGAAGCGCGCCGTGCAGTCGGCGATGCGTCTGGGCGCCGAAGGCATCCGCATCAACTGCTCCGGACGCCTCGGCGGCGCCGAAATCGCGCGTCTGGAATGGTATCGTGAAGGGCGCGTGCCACTTCACACCTTGCGCGCGGACGTGGATTACGGTACGGCCACCGCCTTCACGACCTACGGCACCTGCGGTGTCAAGGTCTGGATCTTCAAGGGCGAGATCCTGGAGCACGATCCGATGGCGCAGGACAAGCGCGCCTCGGAAGGTGAGCCGTCGGGTGGTCGCTCCTCGCGCCGCGACGCGGCGTGATCTGAGACAGAAGGAATAAGAGGCGCGACATGCTGCAACCGAAGCGCACAAAGTTCCGCAAGCAGTTCAAGGGCCGCATCAACGGCGCTGCGAAGGGCGGGACTGACCTCAACTTTGGCCAGTTCGGGCTGAAGGCCGTTGAGCCGGAGCGCGTCACCGCGCGCCAGATCGAAGCCGCGCGCCGCGCGCTGACCCGCCACATGAAGCGTGCGGGCCGGGTGTGGATCCGCGTCTTCCCGGACGTGCCGGTGTCGAAGAAGCCGACCGAAGTCCGCATGGGTAAGGGCAAGGGCGCTCCCGAATATTGGGCGGCCAAGGTCAAGCCCGGCCGCATCATGTTCGAGATCGACGGCGTGAGCCACGAGATCGCCCGTGAGGCGCTCACCCTTGCCGCCGCGAAGCTGCCGATCAAGACGCGCTTCGTCGAGCGCATCGCCGAGTGACGGAGGGAATGATGACCAAGGCTTCCGACATTCGGACCAAGACCGCGGATGAGCTCTCGGACGAGCTGCTCAAGCTGAAGAAGGAGCAGTTCAACCTGCGCTTCCAGAAGGCGACCGGTCAGCTCGACAACACGGCGCGGGTGCGTCAGGTCCGTCGCGACATCGCGCGGGTCAAGACCGTCCAGGCGCAGAAGGCCGCGTCCGCGGCCAAGGCGAAGTGAGGAGATAGCGATGCCGAAGCGTTTGCTGCAGGGCGTCGTGGTGAGCGACAAGCAGGACAAGACCGTCGTTGTGCGTGTCGAGCGCCGGTTCACTCATCCGCTGCTGAAGAAGACCGTCCGCCGGTCCAAGAAGTACCATGCCCATGATGAGGGCAATGTATGGAAGGAAGGCGACACCGTCTGGATCGAGGAGCACCGCCCCTTGTCCAAGCTCAAGAACTGGATCGTGGTCCAGGGCGAGAAGCGGGCTGAAGTCTGAGCGCCCGGAAACGGGATTGAGGGGCGCGCGCCGGTGACGGCTGCGCGCGGTTTTTGCGAGAAATAGGTGCGTCATGATCCAGATGCAGACCAATCTCGACGTGGCGGACAATTCCGGTGCGCGTCGCGTCATGTGCATCAAGGTGCTTGGCGGCTCGAAGCGTAAGTATGCCCATGTCGGCGACATCATCGTGGTGTCGGTGAAGGAAGCTATTCCGCGCGGCCGTGTGAAGAAGGGCGACGTGATGAAGGCGGTCGTGGTGCGCACGGCCAAGGACATCCGCCGCGTCGATGGCACCGTGATCCGGTTCGACCGCAATGCGGCGGTTCTGATCAACAACAACAAGGAGCCGGTTGGCACGCGTATCTTCGGACCGGTTCCGCGCGAGCTCCGCGCCAAGAACCACATGAAGATCATTTCGCTGGCGCCGGAGGTGCTGTGATGGCCGCCAAGATCAAGAAGGGCGACAAGGTCGTCGTCCTCGCCGGCCGCGACAAGGGTCGCACGGGCGAGGTGTTCGAGGTGCTTCCGAAGGAAGGTACCGCCAAGGTGCGCGGTATCAACCTGGTGAAGCGTCACCAGCGGCAGACGCAGAACCAGGAAGGCGGGATCATCTCCAAGGAGGCTCCCATCGACCTGTCGAACATCGCGATTGCCGATCCCAAGGATGGCAAGCCGACCCGCGTGGGGTTCCTTGTGCAGGCGGACGGCACCAAGGTGCGCGTCGCCAAGCGCTCGGGGGAGAAGATCGATGGCTGAGACCAGCTACACCCCGCGGATGAAGTCCCATTACGAGGACAACGTTCGCAAGCAGATGATCGAGCAGTTCGGCTACAAGAACGCCATGGAAGTGCCGGTCATCGAGAAAATCGTCATCAACATGGGCGTTGGCGAGGCGACCGCCGACACGAAGAAGGTGCAGACCGCCGCCGGCGATCTCGCCCTCATCGCCGGCCAGAAGCCGGTCGTGACGCGGGCCCGCAAGGCGATCTCGAACTTCAAGCTGCGCGAGAACCAGCCGGTCGGCGCCAAGGTAACGCTCCGCAAGGCGCGCATGTACGAGTTCGTTGACCGGCTCGTGAACATCGCCCTGCCGCGCGTCCGCGACTTCCGCGGCCTGAACCCCAAGAGCTTCGATGGCCGCGGCAACTATGCCCTGGGCATCAAGGAGCACATCGTGTTCCCCGAGATCAACTACGACAAGGTTGATCAGATGTGGGGCATGGACATCATCGTCTGCACGACGGCGAAGACGGACGAAGAGGCGCGCGCGCTTCTGAAGGCCTTCAACTTCCCGTTCCGTCAGTAAGCGTCCCCTTCCGGCCGTGGGGCCGAGGCCCCAAACGCGGAGACTAGGAGCAAGATTTATGGCGAAGAAGAGCGCGGTCGAGAAGAACGAACACCGCCGGAAGCTCGCGAAGAGCTATGCCGGCAAGCGTTCGCGTCTCAAGGCCCTGGTGAGCAACAAGGAACTGCCGATCGAGGAGCGCTTCGCGGCGGTCCTCAAGCTCGCGGAACTCCCGCGGAATTCGGCGAAGGTGCGTGTTCGCAATCGCTGCGAAGTCACGGGCCGTCCGCGTGCGTTCTACCGCAAGCTGAAGATGAGCCGCATCGCCCTTCGCGAGCTCGGCTCGCAGGGGCAGATCCCCGGTCTCGTGAAGTCGAGCTGGTGAGGAGGGCCTGACCATGTCCACGACTGATCCGATCGGTGATCTCATCACCCGCATCCGCAACGCTCAGATGCGCCGCAAGGAAACCGTGCTTACCCCCGGTTCCGCCCTGCGCGCCCGCGTTCTCGATGTGCTGGCTTCCGAAGGCTTCATCCGCGGCTATTCCGCGTCGGAGCCCGTCAACGGCCGCACCGAGTTCCAGATCGAGCTGAAGTACTATGACGGCGAGCCGGTGATCCGCGAGATTTCGCGCGTCTCCAAGCCGGGCCGCCGCGTCTACTCGTCGGTGAAGACCCTTCCCCGCGTCGCCAACGGTCTCGGCGTCGCTGTCGTCTCCACGCCGCAGGGCGTGATGGCGGACCACGAAGCCCGCGACAAGAACGTGGGCGGCGAGGTCCTCTTCACGGTCTTCTGAT
>JAEZMI010000218.1 GCA_023414975.1 Pseudomonadota bacterium
GCGCCGGCCCCGGTGGAAGAGTTCAACCCTTGGATGATCCGCGTGCGCGTGCTCGGCGTGATCCCGGAGGATGGCGGGACGGTGAACGGCGTGCCCGGCTCCGACCTCGACTATTCCGACGCGGTGGTGCCCGAACTCGACATCACCTACTTCTTCACCAAGAACTGGGCGGCCGAACTCATCCTCGGCGTCACCCCGCACGATATTGACGGCGCCGGCTCGCTCGCCGGGCTCGGCAAGATCGGCGAGGTGTGGCTGCTGCCGCCGACCCTGCCGCTGCAGTACCACTTCACCGAGTTCGGCGCGTTCAAGCCCTATGTCGGCGCGGGCGTCAACTACACCTTCTTCTTCGATCAGAAGGCCAATGCCGCCGACTCGCTCGACGTGAAGGACAGCTGGGGCTGGGCGCTGCAGGTCGGCTTCGACTATATGTTCGATGAGCATTGGGGCCTCAACGTGGACCTCAAGAAGCTCTTCCTGCAGCCCGACTTCGACGTGACCGTCGGCGGCGCCGCGCTGACCGGAACAGCCGACCTCAACCCATGGATCATCGGCGTCGGCGTCACCTACAAATTCTGAGCGACGGGTTCCGCGTGCGAGAGGGCCGGCATCCGCCGGCCCTTTTTGTTACGTGCAAGCTCAGACACAGCCCCAACGTGTCATTTGCCCCTCGACCAGCGGCGGGCCGTCGCTATCATGGTAGGGCTGGCGGGTTCGCCGTGGGGAAGCGTGGGAAACAGAAGATGATGACGTGGCGTGTCCGTGCCGTGGGCGCGGTGGGTGGCCTTGCGTGCCTTCTGGGGATCGCGCCGCCGGCGGCGGCGCAGAGCACGGGCTGGAATCTCTACGACGGCTACACGACGACCTACACGATCAACTATGCGCGCCCGCCGGGTCTGTCGACCTCCAGCGCCGCGCTCACGGTCAACGCCTCGATCGCCGGCCAGCCGGCGCAGGAGTTCCAGCTCGACACCGGATCGACCGGCGTCGTCGTGCCGCAATACCTCATCCCGAACTTCCAGCAGTCGTCCAATCTGCAGAAGATCATGTATGGCAGCAGCCAGAACTACGGGATGGGCACCTGGTCGACGCAGACCGTCACCTTCACCGACAGTTCGGACGGCCATGGCAACCTCGCCACGGCGCAGGTGCCCGTCTTCGTCATGGCGACCTATTACGACACCAACAATCCCGGCGGCGTGGACTGCGCGGTGCAGGGAGCGGGCTGCGCCCACATGATCGGCATCGGCTTCGGCCGGCCCGACAGCGGCTGGGGACCGGACGTGCTGCCGAGCCTCGGCAACAATCCGCTGGTGAACCTGCCCGGCATGGCCGAGGGCACCGTGCGGGCCGGCTATGTCATCACCCCCACGAACATTCAGGCCGGCCTGACCTCGGCGAATGCCGGCGCCGGTTTCGCGTATGTCCAGCTCCTGCCCACCACGGGCCCCACCGCGCCGAACTGGCAGACACCGCAGGGTTCGGTCGTCGTGAACAACACGCCGGCGCCGGACAATCAGATCCTGCTCGACATCGGCATCAACTATATGTGGGCGGATCTCGGCAGTGCGCTCGCCGCGAGCGCCGTGCCCTGCGCGACCAATGGCAGCTGGAACTGTGCGCCGTCCGGCACCACGGTCGCGGTCTATTTCGGCGGCACGACCAATGTCGGCTACAGCTTCACCGTCGACGGCGCCACCAACCCCGATGCCACGCCCGATTTCGTCCGGCTGAACAGTTCCGGCATGAACACCGGCATCCATGTTCTCGGCTCCTTCGCCTAT
The DNA here is from genome assembly GCA_023414975.1 of Pseudomonadota bacterium. Classification (GTDB taxonomy): domain Bacteria; phylum Pseudomonadota; class Alphaproteobacteria; order Rhizobiales; family Xanthobacteraceae; genus Ancylobacter. Next base: position 1,785 of record JAEZMI010000218.1, read on the forward strand.
ATGTTCGACGCGGTCGGCGGCTTCGCCGGCTACAGCGCGCTGGATCCCCAGCAGGCGGGGATCAGCTTCACGCCCTATATCTCGGCCACCGGCACGTTCGACCTGCCGACCGATTTCGCCACAAACCTGTCGATCTATGTCTCCGGCAGTTCGGATTTCTTCACGGCGACGACCGCCAGCTTCGCCGGCGCCGTAACCGGCAACGGGCCCCTGACGCTGAACGGACCTGGCGCGTACAGCTTCGCCGCCGACGTGACCCTGCCGGGTCTCACGCTCGCCAGCGGCTCGGCAAGCTTCGCCGCCACCGTCACGGCTCCCGTCACCATCGCGGCGGGGGCGACGCTCGCCAATGAAGGCGCGATCATCGGCACGGTGACGAATGGCGGCACGCTGGAGAATGACGGCACCATCACCGGCAATGTCAGCAATTCCGGCCTGCTCACCGGCAACGGGACGATCAGTGGCCTGCTCACCGTCACCGGCGGCATCTCGCCGGGCCATTCCATCGGGACGGTCACGACCAACGGCGATGTCGATTTCCAGCCGGGCTCCTATCTAGTCACCGAGCTCGGCGCCGGCGGTGCCACGGACCGTCTGGTGAGCAGCGGCCGCGTCACGGTCAACGGCGCGACGCTGTATCTCGCACCGCTGGCCGGATGGACGCCGGGGCTCGGCAGCTACAGCGTGATCAGCGCCGCCGGCGGCGTCACGGGTGCGTTCACCGTCGTCGCGCCGGATTTCGCCAGCCTCACGGCGGCCTACCCCTTCCTTGCCGCCGTCACCACCGCCGACGCGCAAGGCCTCAACGTTTCCGTCATCCGCAGCGGCATCGCCTACGCGGCCGCGGCGCAGACGCCCAACCAGAGCCGTGTCGCGCAGGCCCTTGATGTGTCCGGCGGCCCGCTGGAGGCACAGGTCGTCAGCCTCAACGCAGGCCAGATGCCGACCGCGCTCAATGCGCTCTCCGGTGAGGTCCACGCGTCGGCGCAGTCCGTGCTGATGGAGCAGAGCGGCCTCATCCGCACCGCGCTCAACGACCGCCTGCGCGGTGCCGCGCACGGCATCGCCGCGCCCGCCGGGACGGTGGTGAGCGTGGTCGAGACCCCCGCCGGCACCCTCGCCTATGCCGCCCCCGCCGCAACGCAGACCGCCGCGCAGACGGCTATTCCCGTCAAGGCGCCGGCGGCAGCCGTGCCGAGCGAGAGCTTCGCGCTGTGGACCACCGGCTTCGGCCAGTGGGGTTCGTTCGACGGCACGGCCAACGCCGCCGGCGTCGATGATTCCACCGGCGGCTTTCTCATCGGCGCGGACCGGCTCTTCGGCGAGGGCTGGCGCCTCGGCATCGCCGGCGGCTACAGCTACACGGACTTTTCGATGTCCGGCCGTGCCTCTTCCGGCAGCAGCGACAACTGGCATGCCGCGCTCTATGCCGGCGGCAGCGTCGGGCCGCTCGCCCTGCGCAGCGGCCTCGCCTATACGTGGCAGGACATCAGCACCAGCCGCACCGCCAGCTTCCCCGGCTATGCCGACAGCCTCACGGCGGATTACAGCGCCGGCACGTTCCAGGCCTTCGGCGAACTCGCCTACCAGACGCAGACCGCCGGGGTCGGCATCGAGCCCTTCGTCAATCTCGCTTATGTCAATCTCGACACGGACGGCTACAGCGAACAGGGCGGCGCGGCCGCGCTGCGTTCGTCCGGCGCCTCGATGGACACGACCTTCACCACGCTCGGCCTGCGGCTGGCGCGGCAGGTGGAACTGGGAACCGCGCTGGCGACGCTGCGCGGCACCGCCGGCTGGCGCCATGCCTTCGGCGACATCACGCCGGCGATCAGCCAGAGCTTCGCCGGCACCGGCAGCTTCACCGTGACCGGCGCCCCCATCGCCGAGGACGCGGCCGTGCTTGAGGCCGGGCTCGACATGGCGATCGCCAATGCCACCGTGCTCGGCGTCGCCTATCAGGGCCAGTTCGGCGACGGGGTGAGCCAGAACGGCTTCACCGCCACGTTGAAGGTCAGCTTCTGAGAAGGCGGCTGCTGAGCTTTGCGCTTCCGGCGCTCAGTGCCGGAAGTGCCGCACCCCGGTGAACACCATGGCGATGCCCGCCGCATCCGCCGCCGCGATCACATCCGCGTCGCGGATCGAGCCGCCCGGCTGGATCACCGCCGTGGCCCCAGCCTCGATGGCGGTGATAAGGCCGTCGGCGAAGGGGAAGAAGGCGTCGGAGGCAACCACGCACCCCTTGGTCAGCGGTTCAGCGAGACCCGCCGCCTCGGCCGCGTCGATGGCCTTGCGCGCCGCGATGCGGGCCGAATCCACCCGGCTCATCTGCCCGGCGCCGATGCCGATCGTCGCGAGATCCTTCGCATAGACGATGGCGTTCGACTTGACGTGCTTGGCGACGCGGAAGGCGAAGGCGAGATCGGCAAGCTCGGCATTGGTGGGCGCGCGCTTCGTGACGACCTTCAACTCCATGTCGTCCACCACCGCATTGTCGCGCGACTGCACCAGCAGCCCGCCGGCGAGCGACTTGACCGCGAGGCCGCCGGCGCGCGGGTCCGGCAGCGCGCCGGTGACGAGCAGGCGCAGGTTTTTCTTGGCGCCGACGATGGCGATGGCTTCCTCGGTCGCCTCGGGGGCGACGATCACCTCGGTGAAAATCTCCACCATGGCCCGCGCCGCCGCCGCGTCGAGCGTGCGGTTCATCGCCACGATGCCGCCAAAGGCCGAGGTGGGGTCGCAGGCCAGCGCCTTGCGATAGGCCTCTTCCAGGCTCGCCCCTTCGGCCACGCCGCAGGGATTGGCGTGCTTGACGATCACCACCGCCGCGGCGCGGGCGGGGTCGAACTCCGCCACCGCCTCGAACGCCGCGTCCGTGTCGTTGAGGTTGTTGTAGGAGAGGGCCTTGCCCTGGATCTGGCGGGCGGTGGCGACGCCGGGACGGGCCGCGCCGCCGACATAGAAGGCCGCGCTCTGGTGCGGGTTCTCGCCATAGCGCAGCGCCTCGGCCAGCGTGCCGGCGAACAGGCGCGTCTGCGGCGCCTCTTCCTCGGCCACCTTGGCGAACCAGGTGGTGATCGCCGCGTCATAGCTCGCGGTGCGGGCATAGGCGCGCTGCGCGAGGCCCCGGCGGGTGAGGAAGCGCGTGCCGCCATGCGCGGCGAGATCGTCCAGCACGGTGCGGTAATCGGCAGGATCGACCACAACCGCGACATCGGCATGGTTCTTGGCGGCGGCGCGGATCATCGCCGGCCCGCCAATGTCGATGTTCTCCACGCAGTCGTCATAGTCGCCGCCGCGCGCGACGGTGGCCTCGAAAGGGTAGAGATTGACCACGACGAGGTCGATCGGGCCGATGCCGTGCTCCTTCATGGAGGCCTGATGCTCGGCATTGCCGCGAATGGCGAGGATGCCGCCATGCACGGCGGGATGCAGCGTCTTCACCCGGCCGTCCATCATCTCGGGAAAGCCGGTGAGGTCGGCGACGTCGCGCACCGCGAGCCCCGCCTCCGCCAGCGCCTTGCGCGTGCCGCCGGTGGAGACCAGCTCGACGCCGTGGGCGGCCAGCGCCTGCGCGAAGGCGACGAGCCCGGTCTTGTCGGAGACGGAGAGCAGCGCGCGGCTGATGGGGCGGACATCGGTGGTCATGGGCGGCCATTTCGCAACGGGGAAAACAGGGCGCCGCCCTATCACGTCTGCGCCCGCGCGTGAACCGGGGCCGGCGTGGAGCAGGCGCGCATGAGGAGCAGACCCGCAAGCCTTACGGCCCCTCCCGGCGGCACACCCCGCACGAAAACCCCCGCGCCGCGTTCGCGGCCGGGGTTCTGCGCCGTTGCCGTCCTCCGCCCGGTGAAGGGCGCGCGGGGCACCGGGGCGGACGCCGACGGCGGCCGCCTGCACCTTTGTTTTGAAAGGTGGT
>JAEZMI010000270.1 GCA_023414975.1 Pseudomonadota bacterium
TCGCCTCTCTTGAATGGCGACCGACTCGACGCGGTTCTGCGGATCGGAGAGGCATCATGACGAAGCACGCTGGCGTTCCCCCGGAAACCCTGACCCATGACGAGCGGCTCGACCGGCTCGGGGAGGTCGCGGTGAAGGTGGGCCTTGGCCTTCGACCCGGCCAGGAACTCGTCATGACGGCCTCCATCGATGCCTTGCCTCTGGTCCGGCGCATCACCGAACACGCCTACAAGGCGGGAGCCAGCCTGGTCACCACGCTGTTCAGCGACGAGGAAGCGGCCTTGATGCGCTTCCGGAACGGCCGCGATGACAGCTTCGACCACGCCAGCGGCTGGCTGTATGAAGGCATGGCCAACGCTTTCAAGAACGGCGCCGCGCGGCTCGCGATCTCCGGCGACAATCCGGCTCTGCTCGCGAATGAAGATCCGGACAAGGTGGCGCGCGCCAATCGCGCCCGTTCCAAGGCCTATATGCCGGCCTTGTCGCTGATCGCGGGCTTCGACATCAACTGGACCATCGTGTCCTACGCGTCCCCGGCCTGGGCGAAGGCCATGTTCCCGGACGATCCGGAAGATATCGCGGTCGCCAAGCTCTGGCATGCCATCTTCGCCGCCTCGCGCGTCGACACGCCCGATCCCATTGCCGCCTGGGACGCCCATAACGGCGAGCTTCACGCGCGTACCGCGCAGCTCAACGCGCGGCGCTACGCGGCGCTGCGGTTCCGCGGGCCCGGTACGGACCTGACCGTCGGCCTCGCCGATGAGCATGAATGGGCCGGCGGTGCCTCCACTGCCAAGAATGGCATCGTCTGCAATGCGAACATTCCCACGGAGGAGGTGTTCACCACGCCGCACAAGGACCGCGTCGATGGCTATGTCGCGAGCACCAAGCCGCTCTCCTATCAGGGGACGCTGATTCAGGACATTGCTGTCCGATTCGAGGCGGGTCGCATCGTCGAGGCGAAGGCGCGGACGGGCGAGAACGTGCTCAGCAAGGTGCTGGATACGGACGAAGGGGCCCGCCGGCTTGGCGAGGTGGCGCTGGTGCCGCACTCTTCGCCGATCTCGAAAAGCGGACTTCTGTTCTACAACACGCTCTATGACGAGAACGCGGCGAGCCACATCGCTCTCGGCCAGTCCTATTCCAAGTGCTTCATCAATGGTGCGAACCTGACGGCCGAGGAACTAGCGGCACGCGGCGCCAATACGAGCCTGATCCACATCGACTGGATGATCGGTTCCGGCCAGGTCGATGTGGACGGCATCAGCGCTTCCGGAGCGGCAGAGCCGCTGATGCGGCAGGGAGAATGGGTCTGATCTCCGGCTCCGGCGACGTGTCCGAGGTGCTTGAACTCGTGCGTGATCTCTTGGGGGGTACCCGCGGGCGGCGGAATGCGATCCGGCGCCGTCTTGGGGGATATGCCTGATGTGTCGATGGCGGAGCTGGTGGAGAGGGCTGCCGGCGCTGGCTCTGATGATCGCCGCCGCGCTGTTTTTGAGCCGGCAGCCGGTCGAGGAGGAGCTGACGGGCCGCGCCGACCGTCTTCTCGTCGCCATCGGCGAATCCTGGGCGCATGCCAGCTTCAACGGCCGCGACGCACTCCTTGAGGGCGAGGCGCTGTCCGAGGAGGCGCGGATAAAGGTGCGGGCGGAGCTCGCCGACATGTTCGGCGTGCGCGGCGTCGAAGACCGCACGACGCTCTTGCCGGAAAGGCGGCCCTTCACCTTCGCCGCGATACGCGATGGCGGCAGGCTGCGGCTCGAGGGCTACGTCCCCTCGGTCTTTGCGCGCAAGCGGATCGTCGAGGCGGCGGAGAAAATGACGCCGGGCGTCGCCGTTTCCGGGGCCACCGAACTCGTGCGCGCCCGCGGCGTGCCCGCCGGTGACTTCATCGGCATGGTGCGTTTCGGGCTCGACCAACTCGCCAAAATGGAGCGCGGACGTTTCACGCTGTCGGACGACGCGTTCTCGATCGAGGGCCGTGCACCGGACTTCTCGACCTATGACGCGCTTGAGGTCACGGTGCGCAGCGAGCTGCCGGCCGATTTCAAGCTGGCCCGGTTTGCCGTTCTGCCGCCCGCGGTCTCCCCCTTCGTCTGGTCCGCCGCCCGCGAGCCGGATGGCGTGGTGCTCGACGGCTATATTCCGCTCGGCGATGCCCGGCGGGCGCTGCTCGACATGGTGCGCTCCGCCATTCCCGGCGCGGCGATTTCCGACCGCTTGCGGATCGCCGATGGCGCCCCGCCAACCGAGGGCTGGCTGAAGGCCGTATCCTTCTCACTCACCCAGCTCGGGCGGCTTCCCGGCGGCAAGGCGACTCTGTCCGGCACAACGATCACCGTTGAAGGCGTTGCGCCCGATTTCGCGACCTATGACGCATTGGCGGGCGCCCGCCGCGCGGTGCCGGAGGGTTACACGCTCTCGCGCTTCGCCGTGGAGCCGCCGACGGTGGCACCTTTCGTCTGGGGCGTCCAACGCACCGCGAACGGACTTCGGCTCACGGGCTATGCCCCTTCCGAGGAGGGCAAGCGTCTGCTCGTCGATGCGGTCCGCGCCGGCTTCCCCGGCGTGCCGCTCAGCGACGAGATGCGGATCGCTGCCGGCGGCCCAGCCGCAGAGGCGTGGGTCAATGCAACCGCCTTCGGCGTCAGCCAGCTCGCGAAGTTGCGGGCCGGCTCTCTGCGCGGAAAGGATTCGACGCTTGCCATCAGCGGCGAGGCGCTCGATTCGGCGGCCTTCGGTGCCGTCGAGGCCGCGCTCTCCGCGCCCCTTCCCGGCGGGCTCGCGCTGCAACGTGACGTGCGCCCGCCGGTCGTCTCCCCTTACGTGTTCAGTCTTCGGCGCGATGGGCAGGGGCTTACTCTCTCAGGCTTCTTTCCGAATGCGCCGGCGCATGAGGCCCTGATCGATGCGGCCAAATCGCTGCTGCTCGGTGCGCCCGTGAACGATGTGTCCGCTCTCGCGCAAGGTGCGCCGGACAACTTCTCGGCGGCGGTGCTGGCCGCCCTGCGCGAACTGAGCCGCACCCGTTCCGGCGAAGCGCGCTTCGACGACACAAGGCTGCGCTTTACCGGGACAGCGCTCTACCCTGCGGCCGTGGAATCGATACGCTCCAATCTGACGGCCGCCTTGCCGAAGAATTTCACGCTCGAACTTGGGCTCGATGTCGCCGACCAGAACATGGCGGCTACGCCTGCCGCGTGCCAGCAGGCCATTGACGAGCTGATGGCGCGGGGCAGCATCAGCTTCAGCGCCGCGGGGGATGCCATTGCACCCGCGAGCCTCGGTCTGCTGGATCACGTCGTCGCCGCCGCACGCGGCTGCCCGGATGCTCTCGTGACCATCCGCATCGAAAACACGGACACGTCGAAAACTGTCGCCAATGTGCGGGCCGTAACGATCTCGGACTATCTGGCCCGCGCCGGCATCCCGCGTGACCGCATCGTCACGGGCGACACTTCCGCCATGGCCGAAAGCCAGCCTCAGGCGGCAGATCGGCCGGCCGAGCTCCAACTCATCGTGAGGTGATGCATGTGGTATTTGGCGGTCGAGTTGTGGCCCTATATGGCCGGCGCCTTCGCTATCGGTGCGGTCACGGGATGGCTGTCGGGCTGTTCACCCCGCAAAAATTCCAATGCCGAGGTGCCGTCGTGACGGCCTTCGCGCTGGAGGTCACGCTGCTTCTGCTGGCCGCCTACGTGGCGGGTTGCGCGGCCGGCTGCTGGTTGCGACGCACGCTGACGCAACGCAACCGGTCGGCCTAGGAGCGACCTAAAGGCGCGATCCGCGCAGGTCGGCTTCGATCTGCAGCGTATCGCGCGTGCCGAAGCGTGCCTTGTAGATCTGCGCGTTCTCCATCACCCGCTGGACGTAGTTGCGTGTCTCGGAAAAGGGGATGCGCTCCACCCAATCGATAGGGTCGACGGACGGGTCGCGCGGATCGCCATAAGCCGCGATCCACTTGGCGACATTCCCGCGCCCGGCGTTGTAGCCGGCGAAGGTGAGGACATAATTGTCCTGATAATTGTCCAGCAGCGCGCGAAGCTCTGCCGCGCCGAACTGCACGTTGACCGCCGGAACCCGCAACTGAGCCGGCGCGAATGACACGCCAGTGCGATTGGCTATGGTGCGGCCGGTTGCCGGCATCACCTGCATGAGCCCCGTCGCGCCGGCGCTCGAAACCGCCCCCGGATTGAACATGCTTTCCTGGCGGGCGATCGCATAGACCAGCGCACGGTCGACATCGGTCGTGATCGGTCGATAGCTGGGGATGCCGATCGTGGGATAGGCCTCGGCTTCCAGCTTGAAGCCGCGATTGAGCGCAATCTTGCCGACCGTTGTCATGGTCCGCGCATCGCCGTCCGCGCGGGCGAGTTCGGCCAGCAGACCGAGCTGCGCCGCATCGGGCAGACGCTCCGCGAGATCATAAGCCAGCGCGAGCTGCAGGCTCGACCGGTCGGTCTTTTGCAGCAGCTTGTAGATCATCACCCCTTCATCGCGCGCGAACGCGGCGCGCTGGGCGGCATTTGCCATGGGTGCGGCGTGCACCTTGACGGTCGGACGACCGAGCCGCGCGCTGGCTAGCTGACCGTAATAGGCGGTGCCGTATTCAGCGGCGGCCTCATAGTGCTGACGCGCATTGGCGGTCGAGCCGAGCGCTTCCCAGGCCCGGCCCTGCCAGTAGTAGCCGCGGGAAATGGTAGCGGGATGAACCTGGTTCTCCGCCACGCGGCTGAAGTGCTGCAGCGCCGTCCGGGGGTCCTTCAGGAAGCGCAGGGCGATCCAGCCGGCCGTGAACTGCGCTTCCGCGCGCTTATGATCGTCTTCGGGTAGAGCGGCGCTGCTGGCGACCTTGTAGGCCGACCGTGCATCGCCGAGGTCGAGCAATTCGCGCGCCACGAGCCGGCGCTCAACCCACCATTCGTCGGGGTCCACCAAAAGGTTTGCGTCCTTCGGAGCGGCGGAAAGAGTGCGCGCGGCGGCCTGATCATCGCCCGCGCGGCGCTGAATCTTGGCAAGCGTGTAGAGATAGGCAGGGTCCGACCGGAGCGACGCCGGCACGGCGCCGAGCAGCTTCTGCGGGTCGCCATTTTTGGAGAACAGCGCAATACGGGCCTTGGCGAGCGCGACCACATCGTCGCCCGCACGCTGTGCCGCACGCATGCCGCGGTCGGCGTCCTCGGCGTAGAGCATCTTGTCCGCGCGACGCTTGTGGTCGGCGCGGGTGAGCACGCCGCCGAACTCGGCCATCACCGTCGACTCGACATCCGACGACAACAGGTCCTCGTGCCAGGCGTCGCGCAGCCAGGCCGCACCGGCCTTCTGGTCGCCGGCAGCGAACAGGGCACGGGCCAGCGCGATCTTGCCTTCGCCCGAATAGGGGCGCTGCTCACCGAAGAAGGTGAGGATCGTCTGCGGATCCTTGTTCTCGACGTAGAGAAGATATTCGAGACGCCGCCGGAGCACGATGGGGGTCGGCAGCGTCGGATGAGCGCGCAGGATCGCGACCGCGCGATCGAAACCGACATCACGGGCGGTTACGCGCAGGGCGAGCCAGCGCACCAGCGCCTGGGCGCCGGGGTCGCGCATCGAGTCGGCCATGGCAAGGGCAGGGGCGGTCTGGCCCTGCTCGATCAACGCCATGGCGCGCTGGAGGTCGGCTGGCGCGCCGGAAAGGGACGGGGCGGCCACGGCCGGTGTCGCAAGGGCCGGCACGGCCGCAGCGGCGGCCACAGGCGCGGCCGTCGGCTTGGCAGATGGTTTCGCGCCGGTCTTGGCGCCGGAGTTGGCGGCAGTCGTAGAAGGCTTTGCGGTTGGCTTGGCGGCACTCTGCGACGCAGGCTTCGCCGCCGGTTTTGGCGCTGCGGTCTGCTTTGTGCCGGATGGCTTCGCGGTGCTTTTCGCAGCCGGCTTCTGGGGAGGCGTCGGCGGGCTGCTGGCGGCGAGGGACACGCCGGCGGACATGGCCGAGCTCAGCAGGACGGCCGCGATCAACGGCAGAACCGTCGCTCTGCGCTTCATCCGTTGCGTGCTCGACGTGGGCGCGTTCTTTCGTTCCCGCCGCAACATGTCGCTCATGGTCTGCGCACTCCCGACAAGCAGGCAGCGCCTGCACCGCGTGGTCGACGCCAAGGTCGCCTCGTTCCTTTGTCGCGCGATCTTATTGACGAATTGCTAACCACAACCGCCCGCGTCCGACGGTGCCCCGCGCTCTCGGCAGTTGTAATGAGGCATCCCGGCGAAACGTGGGCAAGGGGTCGCGGCACGATCTTTGGCTCGCGCTTCGCCAACAAGGCCCTTTCTTCCGTGCCGCCGACGCGATATTCCATGCCCCCTTCGCACGCCTCAAGGTGACGGTCTGCGACAAGACGAGAAGAAGTTCAGGAGCGCGCCATGGCCCATTCGCTGCCCTTTCGTGGATCCTTCACGGCGTTGGTGACGCCGTTCCGCGATGGTGCGCTGGATGAGAAAGCACTCCGCGGCCTCGTGGACTGGCAGATCGAGGAAGGCATCCACGGTCTCGTTCCGGTGGGCACCACCGGCGAGAGCCCGACTGTCTCGCATGACGAGCACAAGAAGGTCGTCGCGTGGACGGTGGAACAGGCCGCCGGCCGCGTGCCGGTGATGGCGGGTGCCGGATCGAACAACACGATCGAAGCGATCGACCTGGCGCGCCACGCCGAGAAGGCCGGGGCGGATGCGGTCCTGGTTGTCACACCCTATTACAACAAGCCCGGTCAAGAAGGTCTGTACCAGCACTTCAAGGCGATCAACGACGCGATCGGCATCCCGATCATCATCTACAACATCCCGCCGCGCTCGGTGGTGGACATGTCGGTCGAGACGATGACGCGGCTCTACGAGCTGAAGAACATCGCCGGCGTGAAGGACGCGACCGCCAATCTCGTTCGTGTGAGCCAGCAGCGTCAGGCGATGGGGCCGAATTTCAACCAGCTGTCGGGAGAGGATGCGACGGCGCTGTCCTTCATGGCGCATGGCGGTCATGGCTGCATTTCTGTGGCCTCGAACGTTGCTCCCAAGCTTTGCTCGCAGCTGTTGAACGCCTGCATCGCGGGCGACTATGCCAAGGCGCTCGAATTGCAGGATCGCCTGTTCCCGCTGTTCCAGGCGCTGTTCGTTGAAACCAACCCGAGCCCCACCAAATATGCCCTGAGCGTGCTCGGCAAGATCGCCGACGAGGCGCGTCTGCCGATGGTGCCGGTGAGCGAGGCGACCAAGGAGATCGTCCGCTCCGCGATGCGGCATGCTGGACTGATCAACTGACGGGACGCGGGGCGGACGCTCCGTGTCGGAGCGAGAGTGATGGCCGAGAAGAAGAAAGAGCTGCCGCGCAAGGTGGTGGCCGACAACAGACGCGCGCGGTTCGACTACGACATCGGTGAGGTGTTCGAAGCCGGCATCGCGCTGAGCGGCACGGAGGTGAAGAGCCTGCGCGGCGGCAAGGCCACCGTGGCCGAAAGCTATGTCTCGGCGAAATCGGGCGAGGCCATCCTCTACAACTCGTTCATCCCGGAATATCTGCAGGCCAACCGTTTCAACCATGAGCCGCGGCGGCCGCGCAAACTCCTGCTTCACAAGCGCCAGATCGCCCGCCTGTGGCAGGCCGTGGAGCGTGAAGGGATGACCGTCGTGCCCTTGAAGATCTACTTCAACGAACAGGGGCGCGCGAAGGTCGAGATCGCCGTCGCGCGCGGACGCAAGGCGCATGACAAGCGCGAGGCGCTGAAGGAAAAGGACTGGGCGCGCGACAAGCAGAGATTGATGCGGGATCGCGGCTGATTGCCCCGCGAGAGAAAACCAAAGAAAAGCCCGGCACTTGGCCGGGCTTTTTGATTCAGGGTTTCAGGACCAGATCAGTCCTTGGCGCGCTCGACATAGGAACCGTCCGCCGTCATGACGACGATGCGGGTGCCGACGCCGATGTGCGGCGGGACGGCGGAGCGGACACCGTTGGACAGGACGGCCGGCTTATAGGAGGAGGACGCGGTCTGCCCCTTCATTGCCGGCTCGGTATCCACGACCTCGAGCACCACGCGCTGGGGCAGCTCAATGGCGATGGCGTTGCCCTCATGGACCGACAGCATGACCTGCATGCTTTCCTGCAGATAGGCGGCCTGATCGCCGATGACGTCCTTGGAGACGGCGACCTGATCGTAATTCTCCGGGTTCATGAAGTGGTAGCCCTCGCCGTCCGCATAGAGGAAGGTGTAGGGACGATCCTCGACATGGGCACGCTCGACCTGCTCGGTCGTGCGGTAGCGCTCGGAGATCTTCACGCCGTCGGAGATGCGGCGCATGTCCAGCTGGGTCACCGGGGTGCCTTTGCCGGGATGAATATTGTCGGCGGTGAGCACCACATAGAGCTTGCCGTCGATATCGACCACGTTGCCCTTGCGCAGCGTGCTGGCGATGACCTTGACCATGGAGGTCCTCTGGCTGTTGGGTGCGCCGCATTGCGCGCCGGCACCGGGATTCCGTTGGGCGCCTCCTATACAAGCGCGCCCGTCATCCGCCAACCCCGCCGGCGCAACCTCTGCGGAGCCGTTCCATGCCTGCCTTCACATCGGCCGACGCGTCGCCCTGGTGGTCCCCGGATGTCTATGCCGACCGCCGGCCCTTTCTTCTGGCGCGCCTGCGCCTTCAGGCTGCGCTGCGGGACTTTTTCGCGGCGCGGGACTTCCTGGAGGTCGAAACTCCCATTCTCCAGCTCTCGCCGGGCAACGAAATCCATCTCAAGGCATTCGCAACCGAACTTGAGCGGCCCGATGGAACACGCGCGCCGCGCTATCTCCACACGTCGCCGGAATTCACCGCCAAGAAGCTGCTGGCCGCTGGAGAGCCGCGCCTCTTCACCTTCGCCCGCGTCTTCCGCAACGGGGAGCGCACCGCGCTTCACCACCCCGAATTCACGATGCTCGAATGGTACCGCGCCAGGGTGAGCTATGATGCGCTTATGGCGGACTGCGCCGAATTGCTGGAGCTTACGGCACGGGTTGCGGGTACTTCCTCGGTTCGGTTCGGCCGACATAGCTGCGACCTGACCGCGGAGCCGGAGCGGCTCACCGTGGCGGATGCTTTCATGCGACACGCCGGAATCGACCTGATGGCGACGGTCGACGCCGCTGAAACGGACCGGAACGCGCTCTGGCATGCTGCGCGTGGTGCGGGCATCCGCGTCGCGGAGGATGACGGCTGGGCGGATGTGTTCACCCGCGTCATGGTCGAGAAAATCGAGCCGACGCTCGGCGTCGGAAGGCCAACCATCCTGTGCGAATACCCCATATCGGAAGCGGCTCTCGCGCGGCCCAAGCCCGGCGACCCGCGCGTCGCCGAGCGGTTCGAGCTTTATGTCTGCACGGTCGAACTGGCCAATGCCTTCGGCGAACTCACCGATGCCGTCGAGCAGCGGCAGCGCTTCGAGGCATGGATGGACGAGAAGCAGCGGCTCTATGGCGAGCGTTACCCGATCGACGAGGAGTTTCTGAGAGCGCTGGCCCTTATGCCGGAAGCCTCCGGCATCGCGCTCGGCTTCGATCGACTGGCCATGCTGGCGAGCGGGGCGCGTCGTATCGAGGATGTTCTCTGGGCGCCTGTCGCACCTTGAGGCGTCACTCGAACTCGGGAAGCGGGCCGACATGTGCCCGCACGCGGGCGAACACCGCGTGGAACATGTCAGTGGTGAGTACGCCCGTGTTCGTGTTGTAGCGGGAGCAATGATAGCTGTCGAACAGCATCACCTCGCCGATACGATGTTCGGCCCCATGGGCGAACTTGAAGTGCGACAGCTTTTGACCATAAGCGGCGAGCACTTGATCATGCGCGATCTTGCCGAGGGCGACGATGGCGCCGAGCCGGGGCAGCTGGGCGAGCGTTGCCGCGAGAAACGGGCGGCAGGTGCGCATCTCTTCGGTGGTCGGCTTGTTTTCCGGCGGTACGCAGCGCACGGCGTTGGTCAGCCGCGCGTCGCGCAGACGCAGCGAATCGTCGGGACGCGCCTCGAAGACGCCCGTGGCGAAGCCGTACTTGATCAGTGTCGAGTAAAGCAGCTCGCCGGCGTAATCACCTGTGAAAGGCCGGCCGGTACGATTGGCGCCCCGCAAGCCGGGCGCGAGGCCGACGATCAACAGCCGGCCATCCTGCAAGCCGAAAGAGGGCACCGGCGCGTTGTGCCACGTCGGCTCTTGCTCCCGCCAATGCTCGCGAAATGCCACGAGGCGTGGACAGAGCGGGCAATCGCGGGGCGGTTCGGCGGCGGCGGGGAGCACGGCCATGGCCGTCAGCTGTCGCTGGTGCTGTCTTCCGCTCCCGACGCGGGGGCGCGGCGCTCGAGGAAGCGCGGCGGCTCCTGCATGCGGCCCGACCGTTCAGCGGGGTCACGGCCGATCCTCGCCTGAAGATCCACGAGGTCGATGAAGGCATCGGCCTGCCGGCGCAGCTCGTCCGCGATCATCGATGGCTGTGTGTGCATGGTGGACACCACCGTCACGCGCACGCCCTTGCGCTGGATCGCTTCAACCATGGAGCGAAAGTCGCCGTCGCCGGAGAACAGCACGATGTGATCGACATGGGCCGCAAGCTCCATGGCGCTCACCGCCAGTTCGATGTCCATATTACCCCGGACGCGACGGCGGCCCTGGCTGTCAGTGAACTCCCGCGCGGGCTTGGTCACAACCGAGTAACCGTTATAATCCAGCCAGTCGAGCAGCGGGCGGATGGAGGAATATTCGGTGTCCTCTACCAGGGTAGTATAGTAGAACGCCCGGAGAACATAGCCGCGCGACTGAAAATCTTTGAGAAGGCGCTTGTAATCAATATCGAAACCGAGAGATTTGGTAGCAGAATAAAGGTTGGCGCCGTCGATAAAGAGGGCAGTCTTTTCCATATCTTGAACCATATTGCTGCAATAGCCGCGTTTAAAAATGAATGCGTCTGGACCGGGACAGGAACGAGAAGGACGTAACGAACCGCACTTCAATCATACCGGATTTGTGGCGAGGTCAGGACCCCGGCCGTCTGTCCCGGCGATTTTTCCCCCGCCTTGCGAACGGGCGGCGTGCCAAGCTGGGGCGGAGCACTGCCGCACTTGCCCGCCCGGCTGCATTGGTTTAAGGGGACCGGCTTAACCTACACACCGACAGGAGGGCCGAGGCATGGCTCGCGTCACCGTCGAGGATTGCATCGACAAGGTCGACAATCGCTTCGAACTCGTTCTTCTCGCCGGCCATCGCGCCCGGATGATCGCGTCCGGCTCACCGATCACGGTTGATCGGGACAACGACAAGAATCCCGTCGTCGCCTTGCGTGAGATTGCCGATCAGACGATCTCGCCCGAGGACCTCAAGGAAGACCTCATCCACTCGCTCCAGAAGTTCACCGAGGTGGACGAGCCGGAGCCCGAGACCGTTCCGATGATCGCCTCCGCCGGCTCGGAAGGTGGCGACGATTCGGACGTCATGCTCGACCGCATGACGGAAGAAGAGCTGCTCGCGGGTCTTCAGGGGCTTGTCCCGCCGGAGCCGAGCGACGACGACGAGGGCTGAGGCTCCCGCAGACGAGTTCGTAACGGCCCGGCCCTGTGCCGGGCCGTTTACGTTTCGGCCTCCATGACGCGTGCGGCGGCTTGCTTCGGCTGAGCTCTGCGACGATATCTAGTGATCGGGGCCATCATGCCCGCCCATTCTCGCGAGTACCTCTGTCATGATGCGGCAGTACGAGCTCGTCGAGCGCGTCCGCCGGTACAATCCCAATACCGACGAGGCGCTGCTTGATCGGGCCTACGTCTATGCGATGCGCGCCCACGGAACGCAGAAGCGGGCCTCGGGCGACCCCTATTTTTCGCATCCGCTTGAGGTTGCCGCGATCCTGACGGATCTGAAGCTCGACGATGCGACCATCGTCGCGGCGCTGTTGCATGACACGATCGAGGATACGGACGCCACCCGCGACGAAATCGACCGCATTTTCGGCCCACAGATCGGCGCGCTGGTCGAGGGTCTGACCAAGATCAAGAAGCTGGACCTCGTGTCCAAGCAGGCAAAGCAGGCCGAGAACCTGCGCAAGCTTCTGCTCGCCATCGCCGATGACGTGCGGGTTCTGCTGGTGAAGCTCGCCGACCGCCTTCACAACATGCGCACCCTCAAATGGGTGCCGGAAGAAAAACGTTCCCGCGTCGCGCAGGAAACGCTGGACATCTATGCGCCGCTCGCCGGGCGGATGGGCATGCACGACATGCGCGAGGAGCTGGAGGACCTTTCCTTCCGCCAGCTGTCGCCGGAAGCCTATGAATCGATCCGTAGCCGCCTGCAGGCTCTCAAGGAGACGAACGGCGAACTCGTCGCGTCAATTGAGCGCGAGCTCACGGAAGCGGTGACGCAGAAAGGGATCGCGGCGGCCGTGAAGGGCCGGGAGAAGCGGCCCTATTCCATCTGGCGCAAGATGGAGATGAAATCGGTCGCCTTCGAGCAACTGTCCGACATCTATGGCTTCCGCATCCTCGTGGACACGGTGGAGCAGTGCTATGGCGCGCTCGGCATCGTCCACACCAAGTGGCCGCTCGTGCCCGGGCGGTTCAAAGATTACATTTCGACCCCCAAGCAGAACGACTACCGCTCGATCCACACCACGGTCGTCGGCCCTGGCCGGCAGCGCGTCGAACTGCAGATTCGTACGCGCCAGATGCACGACATCGCCGAGTACGGCATCGCCGCCCATGCGCTGTACAAGGACGCGAACGGTGTCGGCGATCCGATGTCCCGCGATTCCAGCGCCTATGCCTGGCTGCGCCGGACCATCGAACTGCTCGCCGAGGGGTCGAGCCCTGAGGAGTTCCTTGAGCACACCAAGCTCGAACTCTTCCACGACCAAGTGTTCTGCTTCACGCCGAAGGGCCGGCTCATCATCCTTCCGCGGCGGGCGACGCCGATCGATTTCGCCTATGCGGTGCATACCGGCGTCGGGGACCGGGCCGTCGGAGCCAAGGTGAACGGCCGCGTGTCGCCGCTCGTCTCCGAACTGCACAATGGCGACGAGGTGGAGATCATTACGGCCGCCGGCCAGACGCCGCCGGCAGCGTGGGAGTCCATCGTCGTCACGGGCAAGGCGCGCGCCGCCATTCGCCGCGCCACGCGGGCCGCCGTTCGGGCGCAATATGCGGGCCTCGGCAAGAAGATCGTCGAACGCGCTTTCGCCCGCGCAGGCAAGGTCTTCTCGGAGGACAAGCTCGCCAGCGCCGTCGGGCGCCTCGCGCGCTCGTCGCCGGAGGATGTCTTCGCGGCTGTGGGGCGCAGTGAAATCCGCGCCGATGATGTGGTGAAGGCGCTTCATCCGGAATGGACCGGCCCGCGGCCCGAGGAGCGTTCCGCGCCCCACGGCGAGGGCTGGTTCGAGCTCGATCAGGGGCAAAGCCTCAAGTTCAAGATACCGGGTAGCGACGCCGATCCCGATCCGGAGACGGCCATCCCCATCCGGGGCATAAACCGCGAACTTCCTGTCCGCTTTGCGCCGAATGGCGGCGCGGTTCCGGGCGATCGGATTGTCGGTATCCTCTCGCCGGGCGAGGGAATAACGATCTACCCGATTCAGTCGCCCGCCCTTCAGGAGTTCGAGGAGCAGCCGGAACGCTGGCTTGATGTGCGCTGGGATGTCGAGAGCGATAATCCCCAACGGTTCCCGGTCCAGATCGTGGTCGTCGCGAGCAATGAGCCCGGTTCCCTTGCGCAGATTGCCCAGGTGATCGGCGAGCGGGACGGCAATATCGACAACGTCCGCATGTCCTCGCGCTCGGCGGATTTCACGCGGATTGTCATCGATGTCGGCGTTTACGATCTGCGCCATCTGAACGGCATCATCACTGATCTCCGTGCTCGCCCCGTGGTGTCCAGCGTGGAACGGGTGAACGGCTAAACGCGACCCGTCACCCACATGCGTGGGGCCACGCGCTTGCTGGCGTCCGATTGGCCGGAACGCTCCCGGCGGTATGGCGTTGTCGAGGCACGTCACGTCGACACGCACGGAGGCCAGCCATGGCAGAACGTCTCAAGGGAGCTTTGCTGATCCTCACCGGCGGGAGCCGGGAACTATGGGGACGGGCGACGGGTGACCACGCAAGCACCGCCCATGGCCGTCTCGAGCAGCTCTCAGGGCACGCCGCACTGGCTTGCGCGCGCGCCCGAGGCGCCATGAGGCCCCTGGAAACCTACTGATCCAGAGCTTTCAGGAGCACGTCATGCAGATTCGCTACGGTTACCGGCTGGCACTGGACTGCAACGTTCCGACGCCGGCGAGTTTTGCCATCGATGTCCATCCCGATCGGGCGTCCGACATTGTGGTGGAGTCCGCCCTTGTGATGCGCACGCCGGATGGCCGCATCGTTCCCTGCAGCACGGCGCTGGACAGCTTCGGCAATGTCCGCCGCCGGGCTGTCCTTCCCGCCGGACGGACCCTCGTTGAGCGCTACGGGGTTATCGAAGACAGCGGCGTTCACGAGCCGGTCGTGCCGGACGCGCGGGAGGTTCCGGTGTCGGAACTGCCCGAGCCGGTGATGGGCTTTCTCCTTCCAAGCCGCTACTGCGAGAGCGATCTGCTCGGTCCGGAAGCGTGGGGTCGCTTCGCGGGCGTCGAGCCCGGCTGGCAGCGCGTTCAGGCGATCTGCGATTTCGTCCATAACCACATAAAATTCGGCTATGGCCACGCGGACTGTACCCGTACCGCGACGGGCGGGCTGCGGGAAGGCCGCGGCGTGTGCCGGGATTTTGCCCATCTGGCGATTTCGCTGTGCCGGGCGATGAATATCCCGGCCCGCTATTGTACCGGCTATCTCGGCGACATTGGCG
>JAEZMI010000433.1 GCA_023414975.1 Pseudomonadota bacterium
CTCGGGGGGGGGGGGTGTGGGGGTGGGGGGGGGGCCCCTCGGCGATCCCCCAGCCCTGGCACCCCCTCACCCGGCGGCCGCGCCGCCGACCTCTCCCCCACGGGGAGAGGTGAGGCGCCGGCCACGCTCTCCCGCCGCACCGTCCTCACCCTCGCCGCCGGCGCCGGCGCAGTCCTCGCCCTCCCCCGGCGCGGCGTTGCGCAGACACCGCCCGACGCCCCCGCGCCATCCATGCCGCCCGCCGCCACCGGCGTGCCCGCGGGCGTCGAGCGGCACGGCCTGTCGGCTTTCGGCGATCTCAAATATCCCGCCGACTTCGCCCATTTCGCCTATGTGGACCCGCAGGCGCCCACCGGCGGCACCTTCTCGCAGATCGGCCCCACCGCCGCCTTCAACCAGTCCTTCCAGACCTTCAACTCGCTGAACGGCTACATCCTCAAGGGCGACGGCGCGCAGGGCATCGAGCTGATCTTCGATTCGCTGATGACCCGCGCCAATGACGAGCCGGACGCGGTCTATGGGCTGGTGGCGAAAAGCGTCGCCATCTCCGCGGACGGCACGCTCTACCGTTTCCGCCTGCGCCCTGAGGCCCGCTTCCACGACGGCTCGCCGCTCACCGCCGAGGATGTCGCCTACTCGCTGAATCTCCTGAAGGCCGAGGGCCACCCCGTCATCGCGCAGGCGCTGCGCGAGATGGAGGGCGCCGAGGCCGAGGCGCCCGATCTTGTCGCGATACGCTTCACGCCCGCCCGCGCCCGCGACGTGCCGCTCTTCGCGAGCACGCTGCCGATCTTTTCCAAAGCCTATTACAGCGTGAAGAAATTCGACGAGAGCACGCTGGAACCGCCGCTGGGCTCCGGCCCCTATAAGGTCGGCCGGGTCGAGCCGGGCCGCACCATCTCTTATGAGCGCGTGGCGGATTACTGGGGCCGCGACCTGCCGGTGAATGTCGGCACCAACAATTTCGACACCCTCCGCTACGAGTATTTCCGCGACCGCGAGGTCGGCTTCGAGGCGTTCAAGGCGAAGGCCTACCTGTTCCGCCAGGAGTTCACCGCCCGCAGCTGGGCGACCGGCTACACCTTCCCCGCGTTCACCGAGGGCAAGGTGAAGCGGGAAATCCTGCCGGACGCCACGCCCTCCGGTGCGCAGGGCTGGTTCCTCAACACCCGCCGGCCGAAATTTTCCGATCCGCGCGTGCGCGAGGCGCTATCCTACGCCTTCGATTTCGAGTGGACCAACAAGAACCTGATGTTCGACGCCTATCGGCGCACCACCTCCTTCTTCGAGAATTCCGATCTCGAGGCCGAAGGCCCGGCCGGCCCGGAGGAAATCGCGCTGATCGAGAGCCTCGGCGACAAGCTCTCTGCCGCCGACATCGCCGTCCTCAAGGCCCCGCCCTGGAGCCCGCCGGTGTCCGACGGTTCCGGGCAGGATCGCGCGCTCTTGCGCAGGGGCGCGCAATTGCTGCGCGAGGCCGGCTGGGAGATCAAGGGCGGGCGCCTCGTCGACGCCCAGGGCGAGGCGCTCACCATCGAGTTCGTCGACGACGAGAACGGGCTGGAGCGGCACACCGCGCCCTTCATCAAGAACCTGAAGCTGCTCGGCATCGAGGCGAATTTCCGGCTGATCGATGCCCCGCAATATCAGCGCCGGCTGAACGAGTTCGACTTCGACACGACGGTGCGGCGCTATTCCATGTCCACCGTGCCCGGCGAGGCGCTGCGCAACTATTTCGGCTCGCGCGCGGCGGCGACGCCCGGCTCGAACAATCTGTCGGGCATTTCCGACCCCGTCATCGACCTGCTGATCGACCGGGTCATCGCCGCCCCGAGCCGCGAGCAGCTGCGCACCGCCTGCCGGGTGCTGGACCGCCGCCTGCGGGCCGGGCGCTACTGGGTGCCGCAATGGTACTCGGCCGAGTTCCGCATCGCTTTCTGGGATGAGTTCGGCTGGCCGAGCGCCCCGCGCCCGACCTATGCCCGCGCCATCCCCGACATCTGGTTCGCCCGCGCACGCACGGCCGGATGAGCGATGGCGTGGCTGGGTCCTCACCTTCTCCCTCATGCCAGCAGGTCACCGTCATCCCCGGGCCTGGCCCGGGGATCCACGACTTCTCCCCGTGCGCCAGCCAAAGGCGTGGATGGCCGGGCCAAGCCCGGCCATGACGGCGCGCGGGATGACACGCGCCCCCCCCAAGATGACCGGCCCGGCACCCACTCTGTTGCCGCGCCACCGCCCCGGACCGCCGTCATCCCCGGGCCTGGCCCGGGGATCCACGACTTTCCCCCGCGCCGCGCACCTCAGCATGACGGGGCCTGTCAGCTCGGCCGCCCCGCGCGCCGTCATCCTGAGGTGCGCGCGCAGCGTGCCTCGAAGGATGGTCAAGAGGCCCCTCCGGCGCGTCTCGCCTTCCGAAACGCCGCGCAACGATGCGCATGAACGGACGTTAAGTTGACGCGGTAGGTCGCGACCGCCACCCTGTGCGCCGCGGCCGAGGTGCCACGCGGAGGAAGTCCCGTCGAATGCTCGC
>JAEZMI010000069.1 GCA_023414975.1 Pseudomonadota bacterium
CCTTTGCGGGCTCGGACGGGTTCACCGTCACGGGCGTGCCGATCGCCCAGGATGCGGCGGTGCTGGAGGCGGGGCTCGACGTTCTCCTCAGCCCGACCGCCACGCTCGGCATCGCCTATACCGGCCACTATGGCGACGGCGTCACCGAGAACGGCCTCAACGCAAGGCTCAGCGTCAGGTTCTGAGGCCCTCCCCGCGACCACCATACCGAAACCGCCCCGCAGCGCTGCGGGGCGGTTTTTTTGTGCGCGTGCCGGCGATGCCGTCTTCCACCGCGCCCCGTGCCGACAGAGGCATCTTCGGCGCGTTGATGTTTAGTAGGAATCACGGCTGTCCGCTCCGGGATCAGGCGCTGGCATTATATATATTCGACGAAATCTTGCGTGCGCGGTCAAAGACGCTGCATTGCAGCATCGAATTCTGCTTGCCATGTTGAGTGATATCGATATAACTAAACATAAAGCTAAACGTACCGGCGGTGCCGGACGCGAAAGCCAACCGAGGGGCAAAGACCCACTCGATCTCTGGGAGGAGAGCATGCTGAAGAATTGGGTACCCCTTCTCGGGGCCGCTATGCTGTGCGGGTCATTGTCGATGCCGCAGGCTGCCAAGGCCGAACAGCTCACCGTGTGCTGGGCGGCGTGGGATCCGGCCAATGCGCTGGTGGAACTCTCGAAGGGCTTCACCGCGAAGACCGGCATCGACATGAAGTTCGAATTCGTGCCGTGGACCAGCTATGCCGACCGTTTCCTCAATGAACTGAATTCACACGGCAAGCTCTGCGACCTGATCATTGGTGATAGTCAGTGGATCGGTGGCGCCGCCGAAAACGGCCACTACGTGAAGCTGAACGACTTCTTCGACAAGGAAGGCATCAAGATGGATGACTTCGTGCCGGCGACGGTCGTGGGCTATTCCGAGTGGCCGAAGAACACGCCGAACTACTGGGCGCTTCCGGCGATGGGCGATGTGGTCGGCTGGACCTATCGCAAGGATTGGTTCGAGCGCCCGGAACTGCAGAAGGAATTCAAGGCCAAGTATGGCTGGGATCTCGCCGCGCCCAAGACGTATGATCAGCTCAAGCAGATCGCTGAGTTCTTCCAGAAGAGGCAAATCGACGGCAAGACCGTCTATGGTGCTTCGATTTATACAGAACGGGGCTCCGAGGGCATCACGATGGGCGTGACGAACGTCCTCTATGACTGGGGCTTCATGTATGAGAATCCCAAGAAGCCCTATGATATGCAGGGCTATGTGAATTCGCCAGACGCCGTGAAGGGTCTCGAATTCTACAAGTCGCTTTATGATTGCTGCACGCCGCCGGGCAGCTCGAATGTCTACATGGTGGAATCCGCCGACGCCTTCAAATCGGGCCAGGTTGCCATGCAGATGAACTTCGCCTTCACCTGGCCCGGCCTTTACAAGGACGAGAAGGTTGGCGGCGACCGGATCGGCTTCTTCCCCAACCCGGCGGAGAAGTACCATTTCGCGCAGCTGGGCGGGCAGGGCATCTCCGTGGTGTCCTATTCCTCCAAGCGCGATGCCGCGCTTGAATACATCAAATGGTTCGCGCAGCCGGATGTTCAGGCCAAGTGGTGGCAGCTCGGTGGCTATTCCTGCCTGAAAGCCGTCGTGGATGCGCCGGACTTCAAGACCAGCCAGCCCTATGCGACCGCCTTCCTGGAATCGATGGCCATCGTGAAGGATTTCTGGGCCGAGCCAAGCTACGCGGAACTGCTTCAGGCCATGCAGAGGCGCGTGCACGACTATGTCATCGCCGACAAGGGCACGGCGCAGGAAGCGCTTGATGGTCTCGTGAAAGACTGGACGCGGATCTTCAAGGACGACGGCAAGATCTGAGGCACGAGCCCACCTGACGCCTTCTGATGGATGGGCCTGCCTTCGGCCCTCCCTGGGGCGGGACTGCCGGTAACTTCCCCGCACGCCGCGTCCCGCCCCTTCTTTTCCGCGCTATCGCCGCAAGCTGCGAGCCGGCCGGGCGTTGCCGGTTCCCCGCTCCCTCATTCGATCGGGTATCCTTGTGACCGCTTCCCACGACACCTTGACCGACAAATTGAGCGAGGTCGCGGCCCGTGCCACGCCTCAGACCGTGGCGGCGCATGTGCGCGGCCTCTCGGACCGTGCCATCGCCTGGATGTTCATCGCCCCGACTATCGCGCTGCTTCTGGCGATCAACATATTTCCGCTGATCTGGGCGATTTATCTGTCCTTCACCAATTACCGGGCGAACCGCCCCAATGCCGTGGTTCAGAATGTCGGGCTCGGCAATTACGAGCGCGTGCTGAACGACCCGGATATTTGGGCCTCCATGCAGACCACGGCGCATTTCGTGTTCTGGACCATCGTGCTGCAGACGGTGATCGGTTTCGGGCTCGCTTATCTCATCGACCGCAAATTCCGTGGCCACGCCTTCTGGACCACGCTGATCCTCATCCCGATGATGCTGTCGCCCGCCGTCGTCGGCAATTTCTGGCGCTTCCTGTACGAGCCCCAGATCGGCCTGTTCGCCTATGCCGTGTCTTTCCTGACGGGCATTCCGACCTCCGACATCCAGATGCTGGGAAGCGTGAACCTGGCGCCATGGGCCATCATCATCGTCGATACCTGGATGTGGACGCCCTATGTGATGCTGATCTGCCTCGCCGGGCTGCGCTCCATTCCCGATTACATCTACGAGGCGGCGGAAGTCGACCGCGCGTCGGCCTGGCGGCAGTTCTGGTCGATCACCGTACCGATGGCGCTGCCCTTCATCATGCTGGCGGTACTGTTCCGCGGCATCGAAAACTTCAAGATGTTCGACATGGTGAACCTGCTCACCGGCGGCGGGCCCGGCTCCACCACCGAAGTCGCCTCGATCGCACTGAAACGCGATGCGTTCGAGGCCTGGGCGACCGGCCGATCCTCCGCCTTCGCCATCATCCTCTTCGTCGCGGTGTTCGGCCTTGCCAACATCTATGTGAAGGCGCTCAACAAGGTGAAGCAGAGATGAGCCAGTCGCCTGCATCATCCGCCAAAACGCCCCCCATGACCGCGGCCCATTCGGTCGTCGAGCCGAGCCCGGCCTCCAAACGCATCGCCGCGACGCTGGTGATCCTCTACGCTCTGGTGACCATGGTGCCCCTGGCCTGGATCTTCCTGACCAGCATCAAGTCGCCGCCGGACTCGATCTCTTATCCGCCGAAGATTCTCTTCACGCCGTCGCTGGAGGGTTACTGCAACCTCTTCACCACGCGTACGCGGCAGACGCCCGACTACATCGCCGCCCTGCCGGCCCCGTCCAATCTGTGCGACGAGGTCACGCGCGAGCGCAACATGGTGATCGTCGGCGCGTCGAATTTCCTGCCGCGCTTTGCCAACTCGCTGATCATCGCCTTCGGATCGACGTTCCTCGCCGTCGGGCTCGGCACGCTGGCGGCCTATGGGTTCTCGCGCTTCAAGGTGCCGCTGGCGGATGACCTTCTGTTCTTCATCCTCTCGACCCGGATGATGCCGCCTATCGCCGTCGCCATTCCGATCTACCTGATGTATCGCCAGCTCGGCCTGTCAGACACTGCGCTCGGCATGATCCTGCTCTACACGGCAGTGAATGTCTCGCTCGCGGTGTGGCTGCTCAAGGGGTTCATCGACGAGATCCCGCGCGAATATGAAGAAGCCGCGATGATTGACGGCTACACGCGGCTTCAGGCGTTCCGCAAGGTTGTGCTGCCACAGGCGACAACCGGCATCGCCGCCACCGCCATCTTCTGCCTGATCTTCGCCTGGAATGAATATGCCTTCGCGGCGCTGCTGACTTCCGGCAGCGCTCAGACCGCGCCGCCCTTCATCCCCACCATCATCGGCGAGGGTGGGCAGGACTGGCCGGCGGTGGCGGCGGGCACGACCATCTTCCTGGTGCCCATCCTCGTCTTCACCATCCTGCTGCGCAAACAACTCCTGCGCGGCATCACTTTCGGGGCGGTGCGCAAATGAGCGGAACGTCACTCGAGGCGCCGCGCCGCCGGCGTCCCTTCTTTCTGCGCCGCGGGCCGATGGAGAACCTTGCCGTCGCGCTCATCGGCCTCGGCTTCCTGATGTTGTTCCAGCCGTTTCTTATCGAGCTTTACACCTATTCTTTCGTCACCCTGCTGGCCGGCACGCTCATGTTCATGATCGTGTCGAAATTTCCGGAGTAGCCGCGATGGCGGAGATCCGAGTCGACCAACTGCACAAGGCCTTCGGTGAATTCGTCGCCGTGCGCAATTCCAGCTTTACCGTGCAGGATGGTGAATTCCTCGCGCTGCTTGGCCCTTCCGGCTGCGGGAAGACCACGACGCTGCGCATGATCGCCGGGCTTGAATTGCCGACCAGCGGCATCATCAGGCTCGGCGGCGAGGACGTTACCTTCAAGCGCGCCAGTGAACGCGACATTGCCTTCGTGTTCCAGCTCTTCGCGCTCTACCCGCATATGAGCGTGCGCAAGAACATCGGCTTTCCGCTGCTCTCGCAGGGCGTGCCGAAGGCGGAGATCAAGCGCCGCGTGGAGGAGATCGCCCGTCTCCTGCAGATCGACCATATCCTCGACAGATCGGTTTCCGGCCTGGCCGGCGGCGACCGCCAGAGAGTGGCGCTCGGGCGCGCCATCGTGCGGCGGCCGAAGTGCTTTCTGATGGATGAGCCGCTCGGCACCCTCGACGCCGAATTCCGCGATGTGATGGTGCGGGAGTTGCGAGAACTGCATAACCGTATCGGCGCCACCACGGTCTATGTCACCCATGACCAGATCGAGGCCATGGCCATGGCCGACAAGATCGCGGTGATGAACCATGGCGTGATCGAGCAGTTCGACACGCCGCAGGAAATCTATGACCGGCCGGCCTCCATGTATGTCGCGGACTTCATCGGCTCGCCGCCGATGAACTTCATCCGCTTCAACGCTGGCCTGCCCAAGGGCGCGCGTGTCGCCCGCGTGGGCGAGGCGGATGTCGTGATGCCGGAACTGCGCGCCGATGTGGCGCCGGGCGAACTCGCCCTTGGGGTGCGGCCCGAGCATGTGCGCTTCTCGGATGCTTCGCCCCTGCGCGGGGCGATCTATGGAAGCGAGTATCTCGGCACGACTCAGATCGTCACCATCGAGACGCGGGGCGGTCGGGTACGCGCCCGGCTGCCGGCCGAGCGCAATTACACGGTCGGCGAGCCGGTGGGGCTTGTTTTCGCCAGCGAACGTCTGTCGCTGTTTGATTGTGGCTCAGGCCGGGCCGTTCCCTCGGTCCTGCATGAGGGCGCGCGCATGCGGGGGAACCATCATGGCTGATGTTACGCTGAGCCGTGTCACCAAGCGTTTCGGTGAGAAATCCGCGGTTGAGAGCCTTGATCTCCAGATCGCGGATGGCGAGTTCGTCGTGCTCCTCGGTCCCACAGGGGCGGGCAAGACGACGACGCTGCGCCTCATCGCCGGGTTGGAAGCGCCCGATGAAGGCACTGTCAGCATTGGCGGGCGTGTGGTGAATGGCGAGGCGCCGGCGTTGCGCGACGTGGCCTTCGTCTTCCAACAATACTCGCTCTACCCGCATCTGACGGTTTACGAGAACCTCGCCTTTCCGCTGCGCTCGCCGGCGCGCCGCCTTGACGCGGCGACCATCGATGCGCGCGTACGGCAGGTGGCGGCGATGGTGCGCATCGACCATAAGCTGGAGAACCGCTCAACCCGGCTCTCCGGCGGGGAAATGCAGCGCGTCGCCATTGGCCGGGCGCTGGTGCGGCGGCCGTCCATCTATCTCATGGATGAACCGCTCTCCTCGCTGGACGCCAAGCTACGCGGCGAACTCCGACTGGAGCTGAAACGCATCCAGAAGGAAATGGGCTCGACGCTGCTCTACGTCACCCATGACCAGATCGAGGCGATGACCATGGCCGACCGCATCGGCATTCTCGCCGAGGGTCGGCTGGTGCAGATCGGCACGCCGCGCGAAATCTACAGCAATCCCGCCAATCTCCATGTCGCGGCGCGTCTCGGCCAACCGCACATCAATTTACTGCCGGCCGATCTTTTGCCCGGTCCGACACCGCCCGCCGGGACGCGCACCATCGGCGCGCGGACTGAACATCTGGTGATCGCCCGCACCCCGGAAGGTAATGCCGCCGTGGATTGGGTTGAGCATCTGGGCGACCAGAACCATCTGCACATCACCGTGCGGGGTCACAAGATCACCACGCTGGCCGATCCCGATCTCCCGGTCGAGGCCGGCGACCGCATTAGCCTCAGCTTGAAACGCCCGCTCTATTTCGCACAGGACGGACAGCGTCTCGCGTGACGCGACACTGGTGCGTTCGCCACCAGTTGGCCCCACGACGTGCCGACAGAAACCGGAAGGCCGTGATGAAACACTTCTTCAACCGCCGCGAGACCATCGTCACCGAGGCGCTGGACGGGTTGCTGCGCACCTCGCCCCCCGGCAAGCTTGCGCGCCTCGACAGCTACCCGGACATCAAGGTCGTGCTGCGCGCCGACTGGGACAAGACGAAGGTCGCGGTGGTCTCGGGCGGCGGTGCCGGACACGAGCCTGCCCATGCCGGCTTTGTCGGGCGCGGGCTGCTCACCGCCGCTGTCTCCGGCGAGATATTCGCGTCCCCAAGCGTCGAGGCCGTGCTGGCGGCGATCCGTGCCGTCACCGGCGCTCCCGGCTGCCTGCTGGTGGTGAAGAACTACACCGGGGACCGGCTGAATTTCGGGCTCGCGGCGGAACGTGCTCGCGCCGAGGGCTACGATGTGGAAATGGTCATCGTCGCCGACGACATCGCCCTGCCCGATATCGACCAGCCGCGCGGTGTCGCGGGTACGCTCTTCGTCCACAAGATCGCCGGCCATCATGCCGAAGCTGGAGACGATCTCGCAACTGTCGCCGTCGCGGCGCGCTCGGCCGCCACGGACATCGCCTCGCTCGGCGTGTCGCTGTCCTCCTGCTCCATTCCAGGCCAGGCGCATGAGGAACGACTTGGGAGTGATGAGGGCGAACTGGGCCTCGGCATTCACGGCGAGCCGGGGGTCGAGCGCATCCCCCTGCAGCCGGCGGCGGCGATCGCCGAGATGATGGCGGAGCGCCTTGCGGCGAGGCTCGCTCCGGGCGCGGATTATGCGCTGCTGATCAACAATCTCGGCGCGGTGCCTCCGCTGGAGATGAGCCTCGTCGCCGACACGGTCCTGCGCTCGCCGCTGGGGGCGCCTGTGCGGATGGTGATCGGGCCTGCGGCGCTGATGACCGCGCTCAACATGAACGGCTTCTCGCTCTCCCTGCTGCGTCTCGATGGGGCTCGCGTGCAGGCGCTTGGATCCCCCGTTGAGCCTCTCGCCTGGCGACCATCGGTGGTGGGGGGGCCTGTGCACGTCGTACGCCCGGCGGCCGGGCAGCACGCCCAAGCGCCGGCCGCGAGCCGCGACGCGGGCGCCGAAGCAGTGCTGCGCACGGCTTGTGCGACCCTGATCGGACTGGAGGACGAACTGAACCGTCTCGACGCGCGGGCGGGCGACGGCGATACCGGCTCCACCGTCGCCACCGGCGCGCGGGCTGTCGAAGCCCGGCTCGCCACCCTTCCGCTCGCCGATCGCGTCGCCACGCTCCACGCCATCGGCGAGACGCTGGGCCAGGCCATGGGCGGGTCCAGCGGTGTGCTGATGTCGATCTTTTTCACCGCCAGTGCCAAGGCCTTGCGGGAAAACGGCGATCTCGCCGCAGCGCTGCGTGCCGGGCTCGACCGCATGACCTTCTATGGCGGGGCCGGCCTTGGTGCGCGCACGCTGGTGGATGCGCTCGATCCTGCGCTGAAGGCGCTGGCAAGCGCGGGCCTAGCGCAGGCGGCGCAGGCCGCACATGACGGCGCCGAGGCGACGAAGTCGATGACACGCGCTCGTGCCGGGCGCGCCTCTTATGTCGCCGCGCGCGATCTCGCAGGTTCGCCCGATCCCGGTGCGGTGGCGGTCGCGCGGGTTTTCGCGGCGCTGGCCCAATGATGATTGGTGGCGTGGAGGGGAGAATGCGGATCGGGGCAGCCGACATCGCCGAACTGATCGCTCGCTGCCACGCCGAGATCGAGCGGCATGGTGAGCATCTCGGCGCGCTCGACAGCGCGATCGGCGATGGTGATCACGGCACTAATATGCGCCGGGGACTCGATGCTGTCTTCGCCGAGCGAGAAATTATTGCCGCCATGCCGCTGCCCGCCGCGCTGGAACGCATCGGCCTGCTTCTGGTGATGAGCATTGGCGGTGCGGCAGGGCCGCTCTACGGCACGCTGCTGATGCAACTCGGGCGCGACTTGAGTCCGGAAGCCGACCTCGATGCGTTCGCAGCCAGTCTGCGCAAAGCGATTGACGCTGTGGCCTACCGCGGCCGTGCCGCGGCGGGTGACAAGACGCTGCTTGACGTGCTCTACCCCGTGCAGGCTGAAGTGGTGCGGCGGGCCACGCCGGAACGCATCGCGGCCTGCGCCTTCTCCGCCGCGCGGGCCACCGAGGCGATGCAGGCACGGCGCGGTCGCGCGGCATATCTCGGCGCCCGGTCAGTCGGCCACGAGGATCCAGGCGCGTCGAGCTGCGCGCTCCTCGCGGCCACCATCTGCGTTTATCTTGCGGAGCATCGTCCCTCATGAATGAGAGCGCCGGCGCGCAACGTCCTGCCAATGTGGGCATCGTCATCGTGTCCCACTCGCCGCTGGTGGCGCGCGGGGCGGCCGATATGGTGCGCCAGATGGTCGGCGACTGCGTGCCGCTCGCCTGGTCGGGTGGCAACGCCGACGGCGGGCTCGGCACCCATGTCGCCGGCATCCAGGCCGCCATCGAAGCGGCGTGGTCGGAGGCGGGCGTGGCCATCTTCGTCGATCTCGGCGGGGCCGAAACCAATAGCGAGACCGCAGCGGAGCTTCTCGGTGCCTCCCGCGCGAAACGCATCGTGGTGTGCAATGCGCCGCTGGTCGAAGGCGCGGTGATCGCGGCGGCGGAAGCCTCGGGCGGATCGAGCCTTGCGAGGGTCGTGGCGACGGCTGAGGAGTTGTCGCCCCGATGAGCGAACGTCTCGCACGTCTCCCCCGCGAACGCAGCGGGACCAGCTGGCAGACCGAGGTCGAAGTGACGCACGGCATTGGCCTCCATGCGCGCCCTTCCGTAACGTTCACCCGCCTCGCCAAGAGCTTTCCCTGCTCTGTCGAGGTGACGGTGGATGGATCGGGCGAATGGCTGAACGGCAAGAGCATCGTCAAGATCATGGGCGCGCGGATTCGGCGTGGCGCGCGGTTGCGCATCCGCGCGGAAGGCTCGCGCGCTGAAGAGGCGGTCGTCGCGCTGGGCGAACTGGTGCGGCGCAATTTCGACGAAGACCGCAAGCTGGGTCGGGCCGATGGCCGTGCGGGCTGAGCTCTCTCCCCGGATCGTGCGCGGGACGCCGGTCGTGCCCGGCCGGGCGGAAGGACCGGTTCACCTCGCTTCTCGGCTACCTCCAATGCCCTTGGCTCCGGGAGGCGCCGAGGCCGCTCTGCGGGAGGGGGTGACGCGCGCGGTCGAGCAATTGAGGAGGCTCGCCATCCATGCCGACGACGCGGCGGCCCGCATTCTCGACTTCCAGATCGAGATGCTGCTGGATGAGGAGATCCTCACGCCCGCCATTGCCCGGATCCGGCGCGGCGAGGGGGCTGCGCTTGCCTGGGCGGGCGCTATGGGTGCCTATATCGACAGCTTCGTGCGACGCGATGGTGACGACGACGCCTTTGCCGCGCGCGTCGCGGACCTCACGGATTTACGTCAGCGCGTGCTCGATGCGCTGACGGGCCGTACGGCCCGCGATTTCCCGCCGGGCGCCGTCTATGTCGGCGAGGACATGGCTCCCAGTGCCTTTCTCGCGCATGACTGGTCGAAGGGCGGGGCGATCGCCCTGACCGCCGGCAGCGCTATCGGGCATGTTGCGCTGCTTGCGCGTGCCCGCGGGGTGCCGATGGTGATCGACCTGGGGCCGCTCGATATGGCTGACGGCAACCGTCTTCTGGTCGATGGCGACGAGGGGGTTGTGTGCCTCCACCCGACCGACGCTCGGCCGATGCCGGCTGTGGCTCGGTCCGTGCCGGTGCCGAAGAACCCGGTGGCCGCACAGGTCCGCATCAGCGTGAACATCAATACGCTCGATGATCTCGGTCGCTTCGATCCGCAACGGGTGGCGGGCGTCGGGCTTGTGCGCACCGAGTTCCTGTTCGCATCCCCCGCGGACGCCCTCAACGAGGAAAGCCAGGCAAGGGCCTATCGCCAGATCCTCGATCGCCTTGCCGGTCGCCCTGTGAGCGTGCGGATGCTTGATCTTGGCGGCGACAAGGCCTGGCCGGGTCTGGTCGACAGTGACGCCGGGGCGCTGCTTGGCCAACGCGGCGTTCGCCTGCTTCTCGCGCATCCTGATCTGGCCCGCGCGCAGGTTCGGGCGCTGCTGCGCGCCGCCGCCTGCGGACCGCTGCGGGTGCTGTTGCCCATGGTGACTTTGCCGGCGGAGCTGGCGGCCATGGCCGAAATGTTCGCGCAGGAGCACGATCGCCTTTCCCGTCAGGGCATCGCCGCACGTTGCCCGCCGCTCGGCATTATGGTTGAGGTTCCCGCCACTGCACTCACCCTCGACCTGTTCGATGCGGCCGCGTTCTTTTCGGTGGGTACCAACGACCTCATGCAGTATCTGTCAGCGGCGGCGCGCGACAATCCGGCGGCGGCCCGGTTGGCGGCGGGTTCGCAGACCGCACTGTTCCGGTTGCTGGAACAGGTCAGCCTTTCCGCTAATGCTCTCGGCAAGCCGGTGAGCGTTTGTGGCGACCTCGCTGGCGATCCAGATGGGCTCGTCCGGCTGGAAGCGTTGGGCTTTCGTGAAGTGTCGGTCGCGCCGGACCGCCTGTCGGCGCTGCGGTCGGAAGGGTAGGCATGGCTCGAGAGAAGCTGGCTCGGGAGAAGGTGGCTCGGGACAAGGTGACTCGCGAGAAGGCGGCGCGTGAGCCCAGCGACGAGGCGATCATCGCCTACAAGACCTTGCTCGC
Source organism: Pseudomonadota bacterium (assembly GCA_023414975.1). Lineage (GTDB taxonomy): Bacteria > Pseudomonadota > Alphaproteobacteria > Rhizobiales > Xanthobacteraceae > Ancylobacter. The sequence continues at coordinate 11,050 of JAEZMI010000069.1, forward strand.
CGCGATTCTCGACAATCGGCCGTCCGGTACACGGCAACGGCTCGCGACGGCGCTGGGCAAGCACCGCAGCTTCGTCACGCAGGTCACCAGTCCGACTTACGACACGCCATTGCCGGCGCGGCATCTGCCCACGATCTTTCGGGTGTGCCATTTCAGCCCGCTGGAGCAGGAGCGTTTCCTCGCCGCTTACGAGGCGGCCCATCCCGGCCGGCTGCCCGATATCGGGGCGAACGACAAACTGCGCCCGCTGACGGTGATGGCGCCCGATTTCGGCGACGAGAAGAAGAACCGGCGGTTTGACGAGGCCATTGCCGAACTCGTGCAGAAGATGGCCGCTCTGATGGGCGGGGAGGAGTGATGTGAGGTTCGCCCGGCGTTCCGTCATTCTGCAATCCGGCGCGCGCTTGCCAGGGAGTGTCGGGTGAAACGGGTGATGAACGCGCCCGCCAGTTTCGTCGCGGAAAGCCTTGCTGGTTTTGCGCGCGCGCACGCGGACCTGGTCACTCTGGACGAAGGCGGGCGATTTCTGCGCCGTCGGACGCTGACGCCTGGCAAGGTCGCTCTTATCGCCGGAGGAGGAGCCGGCCACGAGCCGCTTCATGCCGGCTTTATCGGGCGCGGCATGCTGGACGCGGCATGCATCGGCCATGTTTTTACCTCGCCGACGCCGGATCAGATTCTGGCGGCGATGGACGCGACGGACACCGGCGCGGGGTGCCTGCTGATCGTGAAGAACTATGATGGCGACGTGATGAATTTCGAAATGGCGGCCGAAATGGCGGCCGGCCGCCATTACGTGGAAATTGTCGTCGTCGAAGACGACGCCGCGACGGGGCCTGCGGTGCGCAGCCGGGGTCGGCGCGGGGTCGCCGGTACGGTCATAATGGAAAAGATCCTCGGCGCGGCGGCCGAACAAGGGGCTTGCCTGGCCGCTCTGAAGGCGCTGGGTGCGGGGCTCAATCCGCGCCTCCGGTCGATCGGGGTGGCGCTACGCGGCGTGACCGTGCCGAACAATGCGCGTGAGACTTTCTCCCTCGGTCCTGACGAGATCGAGTTCGGTGTCGGCATTCACGGCGAGCCCGGGCTGGAGCGGCGGGTGTTCGTCGCCGCGGACGAAATGGTCCGGCTGCTCGGCGAGCGGCTGCTGGCGGAACTGCCGGCGGAGGTCATGGCCGGGCCCCATGTGCCGCTGCTGCTGGTGAACGGCTTCGGGGGCACGCCGCCCATAGAGCTCTACCTCGCGCAAGGCATCGCGCACCGCTTCTTCGCGGCGAAGGGTGTGGCGCCCCAACGCAGCCTGACCGGCACCTTCGTCACCTCGCTCGACATGGCCGGCTTCTCGCTCACCCTCGCCCTGCTGGAGCAGGAACAGGCTGCGCTCTGGGACGAGCCCGTCGCAACGGCTTGTTTCCATTGGTAAAAAGGCGCGAACGCCTCACGTTTGGCGGGCGTGGATCAGGGGGTCGTAGTGGTGGGGCTGGCGCATCAGGACGAGGTCCTTGCGGCGCACCACATTGGTCGGGTAGCGGCTGTCGAGATTGGTGGTGTCGACCGTCGCCGCGGCAACACCCGTGCCTTCGGCGATGATCGCCTCGCGGCGGGGGAATTCGAAGGTGTCCGGTCCGAACACGCCGCTCTTGCCCTCATAGCCGCGCGCGGCATCGACGACGTTCGCAAACGCGAAGAAAACGTTGTTTTCTCCGGCCCTTGCACGGAAGTGGTGCCAGTGGTGCAGGTCCGCGCCAGTGGGAATCGGGTAGCTCTGGCGGACGTTTGAGCCGGCGTGGGCGCTGGTGAAGGTCCCGTGTATCGCGGCCGGGCAGGCGATGAGGTCGCAGCCGCGCAGCGCCAGGACGCGGCCGGCTTCCGGGAAGCTGGCGTCGTGGCCAATGAGGAGTCCAATCCGTCCAATTTGTGTATCGAAAACGCTCCAATCGTCGCCCGCGCTCGCCCAGTTGCCATCGGCGGCGGCGAGGTGGAGCTTGCGGTGGATTCCGAGCAGACCCTCGGGGCCGATGAGCGCGGCGCTGTTATAGACGTGCCCCTCGGCCTGCTCCGCGAAGCCGACGACGAGATAGATGCCGAGCCGGCCGGCGAGCCTCTGCAGCCGCGCGATGGCGGCGCCGTTCACCGGCAGCGGGTTCGGCAGATCGAGCCCGGTGAGCGCGCGCTCGGGGAAGACGACCATGTCGGCCCCCTCGCTGCGCCGCGCCTCGGTCGCCAGCGCTTCGATTTCGGCGAGGTTCGCCGCGATGTCCGCCGAGGGGGTGAACTGCGCCACCGCGACGCGCGACTGCCGGCCGGGCGGCAGGGGGCGGTGGCCGTAGAGACCGAAGAAGTCGAGCGGGTTCCAGGCATAGGTGGTGGTGGGCAGTTCCATGTAGAGCTCCGGCCGGCGCTGTTCGAACACCGGTTCGCCGAACATCTGGCGGGCGCGGGCACGCGCGAGGTCGATATCGGCGAGCGCCACGCCATCGCCGCCATCGATCACCGCCGCGAGCGTGCCGTCGGGTTCAATGACGCAGCTGCCGCCGGAGAATTGCACGCCACGCTCCAGCCCCCAGCGGTTGCTCTCGATGAGGTAGCAGCCATTTTCCACGGCGCGGCTGATCCAATAGGGCGCGGGCGTGCGTTCGGCGAGCCAGTTGGAGATGTGGCAGATCACGTCCGCCCCGCCCAGCGCGGCGAGGCGCGCGGTCTCGACGAAGTGGATGTCCATGCAGATCAGCAGGGCGATCCGGCCGATGGGGGTCTCGAAGACCTGATGGCCGAGATTGCCCGGCGCGGACCATTTCGGCTCGGAAATGTAGGGATGCGTCTTGCGGTGGGTGCCGACGACCCCCTCGGGCCCGATGAGTACGGCGGCGTTGTAGTAAAGGCCCGTCGCGGCATCGACCTCGGGCATGCCGATGACGACGTAGCAGTCCTTCTCGCGGGCGAGCGCCGCAAAGCGTTCCGTGGTCGGCCCCGGCACCGTCTCCACGAAGGGAGCGACCTCGGCACGGTCGAACCAGCAATAGCCGGTCGTGCCCATTTCCGGCGTCACGATGAGCCTTGCGCCCCCCAGGGCGGCCTGGGCCACGAGATCGAGCAGGCGCGCAATGTTGCGCTCCCTTTCGAACATGGTCGGCTCGAACTGGACGGTGGCGACCTTCAGCGGCTCGGTCATCGCGGGACTCCAGGCTTGGTTGGAACACCGTCATCCTGAGGTGCGCGCAGCGCGCCTCGAAGCAGGCAGGCGCAGGACGCACGCGACCTCCATCCTTCGAGGCCCGGCGTGGCCGGGCACCTCAGGACGACGTTCAGCTTTCCTGTCAGATCAGGGTCAGGCCGATGTCAGGGCGTCAGGTAGGACTTCAGGATCGAGGCGCCCATCGTGTATTTCGGGTCGACCATGTTGCCGAGCCGCACGCGGCCGCACTGGGTCAGCAGCATGTAGGCCTCCACCTCGTCGAAGCCGTAATCCGACGCCATCCACCGGATGAGGTCGCGATAGGCCATGCGGGTGGCGTCCTCCATCGGGCGGGTGGAGCCGATGGACATGATGAAGTCCTCGGTCTCCAGACGCGGCGTGGAGATGGTCCAGCCCTTGATGAGGTCGATCTGGATGGTGGTGACGGTCGGGTGCTCCAGCGCCACGCCGCACAGTTCGCCATCGCCCTGCGTGGCATGGCAGTCGCCGAGATAGAGCAGCCCGCCCTTGATGTTCACCGGCAGATAGATGACGGCGCCGATGCCGACATCCGGCAGGTCCATGTTGCCGCCGTAATAATCCGGCTGGAGCGAGGTGATGGCCTCGATTTCCGGCGAGGTGCCGATGGTGCCGATGAAGGGCACGTAGGGGAGGGTGATCCTGTCGCTCCATTTGGTGCCGGTCTCGGCATCGACATGCAGCTTCTTGACCTTGACCGGCAGCGGCGCGTTCAGCATCGCCGTGTCCTTGGTCGGCACGAGGCCGCCGAAATCCGGCATGATGAGGGTGGTGCCCACCGGCTGCTCGCCGCGCGGGACGATGTTCTTGATGTAGACCGCGAGCGTGTCGCCCTTCTCCGCGCCATTGACGTAGATCGGGCCGTTCTGCGGGTTGAGATAAGGGAAGTTCAGGATATCGAGCGGGTTGTCCGTCTCGTTCTTGATCGCGCCTTCAAAGGCGTCATGGGTCTCCGCCGAGACGACCGCGCCGGGGTCGACCTTGAGGACGGGGTCGACATAGGGGCCGTAGACATAATGATACTTGCCCTGCACCTCTTCGGTGATGGCATGGGTCGACCCCGCCTGGCCCTTGGCGAGGCCCTTGCGTGCCATGATGGACGTCTCGAGCCAGGACATTGGTTTCTCCTTTTGGCTGTGGCGTTGTGGCGGGACTTCAGACCGCCAGATGTCGACGCATGGCCTCGCCATCGGCAAGGGCCTCGCGATCAAGCTCGGCGACGATACGCCCCTTGTCCATGACGTAGCAGCGCTGCGCCATGGCCCGGATCATGTCGATATTCTGTTCCACCAGCATGATGGTGACTCCCGTGGTGCGGTTCAGCTCCACCATGATGCGGGCGATGTCCTGCACGATGTTGGGCTGGATGCCTTCGGACGGCTCGTCGAGCAAGATCAGGGCCGGATCGGCGATCAGTACGCGACCTATGGCGAGTTGCTGCTGCTGGCCGCCGGACATCGTGCCGGCGCGCTGGGTCCAGCGCTCGCGCAGGATGGGGAAGTAGCCGAGCACGCGCTCCCGATCCGCCGGGGTCACGCCGCGCTTGAGCATCGCGCCCACGGCCATGTTCTCGGCCACGGAAAGGCGTGGAAACACATCGCGGCCCTGCGGCACATAGCCGACGCCGAGCCGGGCGCGCTTATGGGCCGGCAGATGCTCCACCGCCTCGCCGCGATAGACGATGGACCCGTCCATGGCCGGAACGAGGCCGATCAGGCTCTTCATCAGCGTCGATTTGCCGACGCCGTTGCGGCCGATCACCGCGACGATTTCGCCTTCCCTCACCGTGAGGTCGAGGCCCTGCAGCACCGGCTTGCCCCCATAGCCGGCGCGAAGTCCGATGGTGGACAGAAGCACTTCCTTACGCATGCGCGGCCTCGTGAGCGGTTTCGTGCGCCGTCGTCTGGCCGAGATAGATCGCGGCGACGTCTTCATTGGCGACGATGTCGTCGATCGTCCCTTGCGCGAACACCCGGCCGAGGTGCAGCACCGTGACTTTGTGGGCGACCTGCCGGACGAAGGCCATGTCGTGCTCGACCGCCAGCACCGTCATGCCCTCGCGATTGAGGCGCTGGATCATCTCGCCGGTGGCGAAGGTCTCTTCCGGCGACATGCCGGCGGTCGGCTCGTCGAGCAGCAGCAGGCGCGGCTTGAGGCTGATCGCCATGCCGATCTCCAGCCATTGCTTCTGGCCGTGACTGAGATTGCCGGCGAGCTGCTTGGACTCCGCTGTCAGCTTGAGGAAGTCCAGCAGCCGGTCGATCTCGTCATGTAGCGCGGCGGGCGCGTAATGGTGCTGCATGGCGATTTCGAGGTTCTGCCGTACGCTCAAGGCCTTGAAGATGCCGGGCACCTGGAACTTCACGCTCATGCCGCGGCGGATGCGCTGATAGGATTTCAGCGCCGTGATGTCCTCGCCGCCGAACAGGATCTGTCCGCTGCTCGGCAGATGCTCGCCGAGGATGAGCCGGAAGAGCGTGCTTTTGCCGGCGCCGTTCGGACCGATCAGGCAGTGGATTTCGCCCGGCTCCAGCGCCAGATCGACGTTGTTGGTGACGTGCAGCCCGCCGAAATGCTTGTTGAGCGCGCGTGCTTCGATGAGGGCCATCAGACGCCTCCCCGCTTCGAGGTCAGCCGGCCGATGAGAGCACCGGCGGAGAGGACCAGCCCGCGGGGCGCGAGCAGCACGGTGAGCACCAGCAGGATGCCCATTACCACCAGCGCATACTGGCTGCCATGGATGGTGAGCGCCTGGAAGGCCGAGAGCACCACCAGCGTGCCGATCAGCGTCGCCGTGATGTCCGAGCGCCCGCCGACCGCAACCCAGACGATGGGCAGCGCGGCGGCCGTCATCCCCATGCTGGACGGGGTGATGTACTGGCCCCAGCTCGTGTAGAGCACGCCGGACAGCGCCGCGAGCGCCGCGCCGACGACGAAGGCGCCGAGCTGGTATTTGCGCACGTCATAGCCGAGCATTTCGGCGCGCTCCGGGTTCTCGCGGATGGCGACCAGCACGTTGCCGAAGCGCGAATTCACCAGGATGCGCAGCGCCAGATAGACCACCACGAGAAGGCCCAGCACCACGTAGTAGAGCTGAACGTCCGGAAACAGCACGATGTCGCCGCCGGGCCAGGGGATGGTGAGCGGGGGCATGTTGCTCATGCCGTTGAAGCCGTTCAGCCGGGCGCTGCCGATCTTCCACTCCGGCCCCGCCGTCTGCGCCATGAAGCGTTCGAGCACAAGTGTGACCGACAGCGTCACGATGCCGAGAAACACGCCGGAGATGCGCCCGAAAAACAGGAAGTAGCCCAGCAGCACCGCGAACAGCGCGGCAATCGCGACGGCGAGGACCAGCGCCACCAGCGTGAAGCCGTAGGCGGCGCCGAAATTGATGGTGAGGATGCCGTAGCTGTAGCCGGCAATGCCGAAGAAGGCGGTCTGGCCGAAGGACAGCGCGCCGCCATAGCCCCAGATCAGGCTCAGGCCGAGCGCCATGAAGACCCAGGTGAAGAAGTAGACGGTGTTGCCGACCGTGTAGCCGTCGCTGAACAGCGGGTAGCCGCAGGCGGCCGCGAGGACGACGAGGAAGGCGGCCCAGAACCAGGGGCCGCGGCCCATGGTCTGCGGGCCTTCCAGCCGGGCGAAGAAGCGGGCGAGAGCGTTCATGGGTGCGTGTTCCGTGGGCTCAGGCGCGTTCGCGCAGCAGGAAGCCGGAAATGCCCTTGGGCAGGACGCGGATGACGACGATGACGGCGACCAGAAGCCCGATCTGGCCGAAGAGCTGGCCGTAGAGCGAGGTCATGGTGGCCTTCACCACGGCCAGAACGGCGGCCGCCGGCGCGGTGCCGAGGAACACGTCGGCGCCGCCGACCACCACCGTCACGAAGGCTTCCATGATGAACGTGGTGCCCATGGTCGGCACCAGTGTCATGGTCGGGGCGTAGAGCCCGCCGGTGAGCCCGGCGAGGCCCGCCCCGAGGGCGAAGGTGAGGCTGTAGACGCGCCGCGTATCCACCCCCAGCGCCGCCGCCATGTGCGGCACCTGGATGGTGGCGCGGGCGACGACGCCGAAGCGCGTCCAGTTGAACAGCGCGTAGAGCCCGGCGAGCACCACGAGCGCCATGACGAAGAGCACCAGCCGGTAGACCGAGTAGGAATAGGCGCCCATCTGGAAGCTGCCGAAGGGCGTGCCCACCCCCGCCATGGTCGAGCCGAGCAGGATCAGCGTGCCCTGCGTGGCGATGAGGCTGAGGCCCCAGGTGGCGACGATCGTGTCGAGCGGGCGGGCGTAGAGATGACGGATGACCAGCATCTCGACCAGCGCGCCAACCATCCCCGCCACCACCGCGCCGCAGAGAATGGCGAGCGGCAGCGGCAGGCCGGCATGGGCGGCGGACACGGTGACATAGGCCCCGCACATGATGAATTCGCCATGGGCGAGGTTGATGACCCCCATCATGCCGAAGATCACCGCGAGCCCGCAGGCGGAGAGCACCAGAAAGGCGAAGGCATCGCCGAACTGGTAGAGGGCGGAAAAGGCGAGGGTTCCAAGATCCATGGGCGGCGGGGGCCTTCGGTCCGACGGTGCAATGGGAGAGGTGTGCCCCGGCGCGGAAGGGAGCGCGCCGGGGCGAGTGGCGGACGCCGCCGAAGGGCAAGCGGCGTCCGCAACGTCTCAGCCGGCGATCAGGGCTTCGGCGGCGGGTTGGACGGGGTGTACTGGGCGCTCGGGTCGCTCTTGGTCAGGTCGCAGCCGGCCTCGCCCAGCCAGTAGGGCTTGATGTCCTCCCACACCTTCGGGAAGGAGATCGAATGATCCTCGCCGACCTTGGCGAGATAGATGGTGTGGGACATGTGCTGGCTCTTGGGATCGAGGCAGACCTTGCCCTCCGGCGCATCCATGCAGACATCGCCCTTGGCGATCTCCTTGCGCAGGTCGTCGCGCTTGGTGGACTTCGCCCGCTCGACCATCTGCTTGTACAGATAGACCGCCAGATAGGAGTTCTCGGCCTCCTGGTTCACATAGGGCTCGTCCGGGAACTTCGCCTTGAACTTGGCGAAGAACGCCTTGGAGGCCGGCGTGTCGATCTCCTCGATGTAGTTGGTGGTGACGTACATGTCCTTGAGCGATGGCGGCTTGAAGCGCTTGTGCTCATAGCCCTGGCCGACATTGACCGAGGAAGCCATCGGCAGGTTCACGTTGGCCGAAGCCGCCTGCTCGTAATAGGACGCCTGGGCCGTGCCGACGAGCAGCGTCACCACGAAGTCGGGCTTGGCCTTCTGGATGTTCTGGATGTTCTGCGAGAACTGCGACACGCCGAGCGGGATGAAGTCCTCGCCGACCATTTCGCCGCCGTGCTCCTTGACGATGTTGCGCACCCATTCGGCGGAGATCTGGCCGAAATTATAGTCGGCGGCGAGCGTGTAGACCTTCTTGCCGTACTTCTCCATCATCCAGGGGATGAGGGTCGAGAACTGCTGCTCGGGCACGGCGCCGGTGACGATCATGTTGGCGTCGCAGACGCCGCCCTCATACTGGTTGTTGTAGAAGGCGAGCCCGTCGAACTGGTTGACGATCGGCCGGTAGGCCTCGCGCGAAGCGGAGGAGAAGCCGGCGAAGACGACGTCGACCTTGTCGCGCTGGAGCACGCGGCGCATGAACTCCTGGTAGCGCGTATTGTCGGACTGGGTGTCGTAGATCACCAGTTCCAGCGGGCGCCCATCGATGCCGCCGGCCTTGTTGATCTCCTCAGCCGCGAGCTGGATCGCGTGGACCTTGCCGATGGTCGCCGCGGCGAAATCGCCGGACTGGTCTTCCAGCACGCCGAGCTTGATGGGATCGGCCGCGAAGGCCGCCCCGGCGCCGAGCACAAGCGTCCCCGAGAGGGCTGCGGCACGCAGCCCCCGCATCAGTCGTCCAGACATGTGGTCTTCTCCTCTGAAGGTTTATTTCCGGTCGGCGTGCCGCAGGCGCGGGTCTCCTGCCGGTGCCGCCCGATCGGGCGTTGGCGCCCTTCGGGCGAGGTAGTCCTCGCAATGGTCTTCAAGGCCGCGGCGCAGGCGCATGCTTTCGCGCCGGAGCCGGTCATAGGCGGCATCGTCGTCGATGCCCGCATCGGCCATCAGGGAGACGATCGCCTTGATGACCGAGCGCCGCCCGCGACGGCGGCGCTCCATGTCCTCCAGCCGCGCATTCATGTCGGTGCGCAGCAGGAACTGGTTGATCCCGAGGAAGAGCGCCGTGTACACGGCCGCGCCGTGCACCGGCTTGCGCAGGAAGGCCGTCGCCCCGAGATTGATGAGGTTCTTCAGGCGGCTGGGCGCCTCGACGCCGACAAGGCCGATCACCGGCACCTGTGGCGGGCGCCCGGCCTCGCTCGCGTCGCCGGCGATGGCGATGTCGAGATCGCCGTCGAGGAAGAGAATGTCCCGTTCCGGGTTCAGCCCCGCGACATCGATCTCCATGCGCGGCTCCGCGACCGCGCGAAACTCCGCGCTCACGCCCAGCTTGGCCAGCGTGATCTCCAGCGCTTCCACCGCGCTGCGATTGGCCGTCACGATGACGGCCCGGCCACCGTTGAAGTTCTGAAGCAGGCGAGGAGACATCACCTTACCACTCTCAGATTTGGACTGCGGGCCGCCATGGCGTAGCGGGGCGAAGACTGGATGAGATACGGATCGGGCCGCACCGGGGCGGGCTCCTCCACGATCACATCGAAACGGGCCTGCGCGGTCGAGCGGCCGATGCGCGGCGTCAACCAGGCATGCAGGGTCTGCGGGTCGATCCAGACATCGCCCTGGGGGGCCTGAAGACGCTGGCGCGTGACCGCCTGCTTGACCGCGGCCACCTCGTCGGTGCCGGCATCGGCCAGGGCGCGGGCGAGCAGCTTGACCGCGATATAGGAGGCTTCCGCATCCGCCGAGGTCGCCGGCCCTTCGGGGAAAGCGGCGCGGTAGTCATGGGTGAACGACGTGCTGGCGGGGCTGCTCAGCGAGGAGAAGTAGACGCTGGAGGACAGGTGACCATCCACCGCTCCATCGCCGATCTCCTCCAGTTCCGGCTCGGACAGCGTGCAGGAGGCGATGGGAATCTGCCGCGCCTGGTCGATCCCGCGGGCGGTGCAAGCCGCGCGGAAAAGGCGGAAGAAGGCGTAGGCGCTGTTGCCGATCAGGTTGTTGAAGATGAAGTCGGGCTTGGCCTCGATAATGGCGTCGACCAGCTTCTCGAAGCCGGTGTTGCCGATCGCCGCGTAGCGCTCGGCCAGCACATGGCCGCCACGCGCCGTCATCGCCTCGCGGAAGATGCGCGTGTTCTCCCACGCCCAGATATAGTTGGAGCCGACGCAGAAGGCGCGGGAGCCGACATGGCCGAGCATGTAATCCACCAGCGGCAGCACGTGCTGGTTCGGCGAGGCGCCGGTGTAGATGACGTTGCTGGAGCTTTCGAAACCCTCATAATGCGAGGGATACCACAGGAGCGCGTCATGCTTCTCGAAGCAGGGAATCACCTCCTTGCGGCTCGATGAGGTGTAGCAGCCGACCACATGGCGGATGCCCGAGGCGGTGAGTTCCTGGCTCAACTCGGCGTAACGGGCGAGGTCGCCGCCCGGATTGACCACCACCGGCTCAATCGCCACATCCGCCGTGGCCACCACTTCGCGGAAGGCCAGCAGGGCGCCGTTCAGCATCGAGCGGGCCACCACGCTGTAGGGCCCGGTCGTGGAGAACATGATGCCGACGCGGTACTGCTGACTGGCCATTCCCGTTCCAAACACAAAAAAGCCCGTCGGCAGGATTGCCGCGGGCGCCATTGCCACCAGCCTGATGCGCGAGACGGCACGCATTCGCCGGAAATGTCACTAATGATTGGCGCTTTCGTGAGCAGCTTCGCTCAGCGCCGTAAAAATAGGCTCGCGCGAAAACCGGGCCGTGTCAAGCGGCTGACCCGGCTTTTCACGCAAGCCTATTTCGCGGCTGAGCGAGCCAGAGCAAGAAAACGTTGCCGCTCAACCTGTTGCGATGAGGTGGCGCACCAGCGGCTTGCCATCGCCGCGGTGGAAGGCGTGGATTTCCGCCTGCACATCCGCATCCGCATGGGAGACGCGGTGGTGCTGGCGCAGATGCTCCGCCCAGGACTCCACCATGAACCATTCGGTCAGCAGGGTGGGATCGGCCGCGTCCTCCATCACGCCCCAGCCATAGGCGCCATCGCGACGGCGGGAATGTGCCAGGCGCGTCAAGGCCTTAAGGAAGGCGGGACGGTCCTCCCGGTCGATGCGGTACTCGATCTGCACGAGGAC
>JAEZMI010000120.1 GCA_023414975.1 Pseudomonadota bacterium
GAGTAGGAGCGGGACACGTGCCGATGGAAGCCGCGTTGCACCTCGAAGGCGTCGAGCAGTCCTATGTCCAGGGCGAGGGCCGGCTGGACATCCTGCGTGGCGCCGATTTCACCGTCATGCCCGGCCAGTCCGTCGCGCTGGTCGCGCCCTCCGGCACCGGCAAGTCCACGCTGCTGCACATTTCCGGCCTGCTGGAGCATCAGGACGCCGGCGAGGTCTATATCGGCGGTGTGCCGACGGCGGGCATGGCCGACGCCGCCCGCACCCGCATCCGCCGCACCGATATCGGCTTCGTCTACCAGTTCCACCATCTGCTGCCGGAATTCTCCGCGCAGGAGAACGTGATGCTGCCGCAGATGATCCGGGGCCTCGGCAAGAAGGAATCCGCACGGCGCGCCGACGAATTGCTCGGCTATCTCGGCCTCGGCAAGCGCCTGCACCACCGCCCGGCCGAGCTGTCGGGGGGCGAGCAGCAGCGCGTCGCCATCGCCCGCGCCGTGGCCAACGCGCCGCGTCTGCTGCTGGCGGACGAGCCGACCGGCAATCTCGACCCCCACACCGCCGACCACGTGTTCCACGCGCTCTCCCAGCTTGTCGAGGCAACGGGACTCGCGGCCCTGATCGCGACGCATAATCTCGATCTTGCCGACCGGATGCACCGGCGCGTCACCCTTCAGGACGGCAAGGTCGTCGAGCTCGGCTAGAGCCTGCGCCGATCGGCCTGCGCCGCAGGCGGATCGGGGCGCGCCTCACAGCCTCTTCGCGCGGCAGACGGCGCGTGCCGTGGATTTTCGGCAACTTTCCCGATTGGCCCTCCGCGCGGCGAGCTTTACAATCAGTTCGCGACCTCACGAGTGGGCTCCGAGAGGGACCAATGCCGAACTTCATCGCCGATCTTGATCACATCTCGCTGCTGGCGCTTGGCGTCGCCGCGGCGGTTCTGTTCATCTGCGTGCTGCGCTGGATGGGAGAGCGTGCCTTCGCGTCGCATGCCGCGGCCGAGCTGAAGGGCGACGGCAGTTACGACTACACGGTCGCCGGCAGCGAGGAGCACCAGCCGGTACTGGGCCGCATCGCCGGCCGTCCGGGCCGCGTGGGTCATGACTGCACCGCCGAACTTCTGCCGGATGTCGCGCGCAGCGGCGATCTGCGGGGCATCTGGGTCATGGTCGACGGCGCGCGTGTCGGCCACATCCCGCCGGGCGAGACGGGGCCGTTCCACGCGGTGATCGGCGGGCGGCCGGCGCGCTGCGAGGCGCTGATCGTGGCGCAGAATGGCCAGCTCTCCGTCCGCATCGACACGTTCTGGCCGCCGCGTCTCGGCTGAAACCGCGTCACGGCGGGCGCCCGTCGGTCCCAAGTCCCCACCATCACAGTGTTTCCTCCGCGGTCGCCCGCAGGCGTTACGCGCTCGTTAACCAGCGCATGGAACGAAAGAAGAACATGGGTTGATTACGGGGATTGCGGGAGTCATGTTCTCTCTATGTTCCATAGGAGGTCGACATGATCCGCATCCTTCTCCAGGAAGTCGCCGCGCTTACCTCGGTCGGTTTGTTCGTCGCCATGGTCGGCGTCTGGGCCGGCGTGTTCACCGGCGTCTGAACCGCCGCCCGCTTGAGGACAGCGGGGACGGCGCCCGCATGGGGTGGACGCAGGCTCATAGGGTCCCCACCATGACGACGCTGACCGCGAATCGCAGGAGACCCGCATGAACGAAGCCGCAGCCGGTGTCGGATTCGTCCATCTGCATGTGCATTCCTCCTTTTCCCTGCTCGAAGGCGCCCTGAGCGTCGCAAAGCTGGCGGATCTCGCCAAGAAGGACCGGCAGCCCGCCATCGCGCTCACCGACACCGGCAATCTGTTCGGCGCGCTGGAATTCTCCGAGAAGATGGCCGGGGCGGGTATCCAGCCCATCGTCGGCTGCGCACTCGCCATCGAGATGCCCGGCCCGGCCCCGCGTGGGCCTCTGGCGGCCGAGCGGCCCCGGATCGTCCTGCTCGCCGCCTCCGAGGTGGGGTGGAGCAACCTGATGGAGCTCGTCTCGCGCTCCTATCTGGAGACCGCCTCCGACGGGGCGCCGCACATCCGGCTCGATTGGCTGGAGACGGCAAACGCTGGTCTCATTGCACTGACTGGCGGCCCCACTGGACCGATCGACCGCGTGCTCGCGGCCGGCAGTCCGGACCTCGCGGAGCAGCGTCTCGTGGGTCTCCGGGAGATTTTCGGCGACCGGATTTACGTGGAAATTCAACGTCATGGCCTCGCGGAAGAGCGCCGCGTCGAAGCGGGCCTGATCGACTTCGCCTACCGCCTCGATCTGCCGCTGGTCGCCACCAACGAACCCTTCTTCGCCGCCCAAGACGACTACGAAGCCCACGACGCCTTGATTTGCATTGCCGAAGGCCGCCTTGTCGCCGAGGGAGACCGCCGCCAACTGACGCCCGAGCACCGTTTCCGCACCCGCGCCGAGATGATGCAGCTCTTCGCGGATCTGCCGGAAGCCCTTGCGAATACGGTGGAAATTGCGCAGCGCTGCGCTTACCGCCCGCGGACGGTAAAGCCGATCCTGCCCCGCTTCACCATGGACCGCGACGAGGCCGAGGAACTCCGCCTGCAGGCCGAAGACGGCCTTCGCAAGCGTCTTGACATCCACGGTCCGGCCCCCGGACTGACGGCGAAAGACTATGAGGATCGGCTCGCCTTCGAGCTGTCCATCATCGAAAAAATGAAGTTTCCCGGCTACTTCCTCATCGTGTCGGACTTCATCAAATGGGCGAAGGCTCAGGGCATTCCCGTGGGTCCCGGTCGTGGCTCGGGCGCCGGCTCTCTGGTGGCCTATTCGCTGACCATCACCGACCTCGATCCCCTGCGCTTCGGCCTGCTCTTCGAGCGGTTCCTCAATCCCGAGCGCGTGTCGATGCCGGACTTCGACATCGACTTCTGCCAGGAACGGCGTGACGAGGTCATTAGATACGTCCAGCAGCGCTATGGCCGCGATCAGGTGGCGCAGATCATCACCTTCGGTACGCTGCAGGCGCGCGGCGTGCTTCGGGACGTCGGCCGGGTGCTGGAAATGCCCTATGGGCAGGTCGACAAGCTCTGCAAGCTCGTGCCTCAGAATCCGGCCAACCCTGTCACGCTGAAGCAGGCGATCAGCGACGAGGCGCGGCTGCAGGCGGAGGCAGAGGCGAATCCGGTCGTCAAACGCGCCTTCGATATCGCCACGCGCCTTGAGGGCCTCAACCGCCACGCCTCGACCCATGCTGCCGGCATCGTCATTGGCGACCGCCCGCTCGCCAAGCTGGTTCCGCTGTACCGAGATCCCCGCTCGGACATGCCGGTCACGCAGTACAACATGAAGTGGGTCGAACAGGCCGGCCTGGTGAAGTTCGACTTCCTCGGACTGAAGACGCTGACGGTGCTTCAGACGGCGGTGCGTCTCGTCGCGCAACGCGGCATCGACCTCGATCTTTCGACCATTCCGCTCGATGATCCCAAGACTTACGCCATGCTGACACGGGGCGAGACGGTCGGCGTGTTCCAGGTGGAAAGCGCGGGCATGCGGCGGGCGCTGGTGGACATGAAGCCGGACCGGCTGGAGGACATCATCGCCCTGGTGGCGTTGTACCGCCCCGGTCCTATGGCGAATATTCCCGTCTATTGCGCGGTGAAGAATGGGCAGGAGCAGGCCGCCTATGCCCATCCCGCGCTCGAGGCGAGCCTCAAGGAGACTTATGGCGTCATCATCTATCAAGAACAGGTGATGCAGATCGCGCAGACGCTTTCGGGCTATTCACTCGGTGAAGCCGATCTGCTGCGGCGGGCCATGGGCAAGAAAATTCGCGCGGAAATGGACAAGCAGCGCGAGCGCTTCGTCGATGGCGCCGTGGAGCGCGGGGTGCCGAAGGGCAAGGCCTCGGAGATCTTCGATCTGCTCGCCAAGTTCGCCGATTACGGCTTCAACAAGAGCCATGCGGCAGCCTATGCGCTTGTCGCCTACCAGACCGCCTACATGAAAGCGAACTTCGCCACGGAGTTCCTTGCCGCTTCCATGTCGCTCGATATGGGCAATACGGACAAGCTGGCGGAGTTCCGTCAGGAGGCGCAGCGGCTGGGCATCGAGGTGGTGCCGCCCTCGGTGAACCATTCCGGCCGTGAGTTCGCGGTGAAGGACGGCAAGATTCTCTACGCGCTCGCCGCCATCAAGGGTGTTGGCGTCCTTGCGGTCGATGCGATCGTCGAGGCGAGGGGGGAGCACCCCTTCACCAGCCTTTCGGACTTCGCATCGCGCATAAATGCGAAGGCGCTGAACAAGCGGACCATGGAAAGCCTGGTCAATGCCGGGGCGTTTGACGCGCTGGAGAAGAACCGCGCCCGCGTCGCGGCCGCCATCGATTCCGTTCTGGCCCACGCTGCCTCGGTCGGTGCCGAGGCGGCTTCCGGGCAGTGGAACATGTTCGGTGGCCCGGCGCAGGCGACCGAACTGCCTATACCGAACGTCGCCCCGTGGCTGCCCGCCGAGCGGTTGCAGAATGAGTATCAGGCCATCGGCTTCTTCCTCACCGGCCACCCGCTCGACGATTATGCCAAGGCTCTGGAGAAGCTGCGCGTGCAGCGCTGGCTGGACTTCCAGCGTTCCGTCCGGGCCGGGCATGGCTTCGGCCGGCTGGCTGCGACGGTCGTGAGCCGGCAGGAGCGCCGGACAAAGACGGGCAGCAAGATGGGCATTGTCGGCCTCTCGGACCCGTCCGGACAGTTCGAGGCCGTGCTGTTTTCGGAGGCGCTGAACCAGTTCCGTGAACTGCTGGAGCCGGGCAGGGCGCTTCTGCTGCAGGTCTCCGCCGAGCTGCAGGGGGAGGATGTGCGCGCCCGCATCCAGAACGCCGAGCCGCTCGACGAGGCGACCGCACGGATGCAGAAGAGCATGCGGATCTTCCTGCGCTCGCCCGACCCGTTGGAGAGCGTCGCCTCGCGCCTCAACGCACTCGCGGGCGGCGGGCGTGGCGACGGCGAGGTGGCGCTTGTACTGCTGCTCGGCGAGCGGGGTGCCACCGAGGTGGAAGTGAAGCTTCCCGGCCGCTTCAGCCTCTCCCCACAGATCGCCGGCGCGCTGAAGGCGGTGCCGGGTGTCGTCGATGTCGAGGCCGCCTGACGCGTCCAAGGTTGGTCGGGTTGGCGGCGCTTGCGCCAACGGGCGCTTTCGCGTATAGGCCGCGCCATTCCGCACGCGGGCATCGCGGCCGGGCTCTCTTTCCTATGATCAGGAAAAGGATGGACCGTCCGCTCCGGTGCCGTTCGCCGAATGGTTCGGCGCGGCCAAGCCCGCGGAGGCTCAACCGGACGAGACACGACGATGGCGATTCCTGATTTCACCATGCGCCAGCTCCTTGAGGCTGGCGTCCACTTCGGTCACCAGTCGCACCGCTGGAACCCGAAGATGGCTCCCTTCATTTTCGGCACCCGCAACAACATCCACATCATCGATCTGGCCCAGACCGTGCCGGCGCTGCATCGCGCGCTTCAGGCGGTTTCGGACACGGTCGCTCGCGGCGGTCGCGTGCTGTTCGTGGGCACCAAGCGTCAGGCGGCGGATGCGGTGGCGGATGCGGCCAAGCGTTCGGCCCAGTACTACGTCAACTCCCGCTGGCTCGGCGGCATGTTGACCAATTGGAAGACCATTTCTCACTCCATCGCGCGCCTGAAGAAGCTCGAAGAGCTGCTCGCCGCCGGTGAGGGCGTGGGCTACACCAAGAAGGAGCGCCTGACGCTTCAGCGCGAGAAGGAGAAGCTCGATCGCGCCCTCGGTGGTATCCGCGACATGGGCGGCATTCCCGACCTGCTCTTCGTGATCGACACCAACAAGGAAGACCTTGCGGTCGCCGAAGCGCGCCGCCTCGGCATTCCGGTGGCCGCGATCCTCGACACCAACTGCGATCCGGACGGCATCGCCTTCCCGGTTCCGGGCAATGACGACGCCGGTCGCGCGATCAACCTCTATTGCGACCTGATCGCCCGCGCCGCCATTGACGGCATCGGCCGCGCTCAGGGCGACATCGGCATCGACCTCGGCGCTTCCGATGCCCCGCTCGTTGAGGACCTGCCGGCTGAAACCCTCTGGACCAGCTTCGAGCCGCTCTCGGGCCCGCGCGGCATCGCCGACGACCTGAAGAAGCTGACCGGCGTTTCCCCGGTCATCGAAAAGAAGCTGACCGACCTCGGCATCTTCCACTACTGGCAGATCGCCGGCCTCAGCGCCGATGACGCCCACCGCCTGGGCGAGGAAGTCGGTCTGCCGGGTCGTGTCGATGGCTGGGTGGCGCAGGCCAAGGAACTGACCGCCGAGGTCGAGTGATCCGCCTTCGCGACGGCGTCACAGTCTGACGCCAAGCATTGCATCGCACGGCCGGCCCGGAACCCTCCGGCCGGCCGTGTCGTCAAATGACAGTTGAGATCGAGGGATCGAACATGGCCAACATCACCGCGGGCATGGTGAAGGAGCTGCGCGATAAGACCGGCGCGGGCATGATGGACTGCAAGGCCGCGCTGAACGAAGTGGACGGCGACATCGAGGCCGCCATCGACTGGCTGCGCAAGAAGGGCCTCGCCAAGGCCGCCAAGAAGGCCGGCCGCGTCGCCGCTGAAGGCCTGATCGGCCTCGCCATCGACGGCACCAAGGGCGTTCTGGTCGAAGTGAATTCCGAGACCGACTTCGTCGCCCGTAACGAACAGTTCCAGCAGCTCGTCGCGAACATCGCCAAGGTGGCCCTCACCGCCGGCTCCGATGTCGAGGCGATCAAGGCCAGCGCCTATCCGGCGGGCGGCAAGGTCGAAGAGGCCATCTCCACGGCCATCGCCACCATTGGCGAGAACATGACGCTGCGCCGCGCGGCGTCGCTTGAGGTGTCCCAGGGCGTCGTGAGCTCTTATGTCCACGGCTCCGTGGGCGAGGGCCTCGGCAAGATCGGCGTTCTCGTCGCGCTGGAGTCGACCGGTGACAAGGACGTGCTCGCTGGCCTCGGCCGCCAGATCGCCATGCATGTCGCTGCCGCCAACCCCCAGGCGCTCGATGCGGCCGGCATCGACGCGGACGTCGTCGCCCGTGAGAAGGGCGTGCTCGCCGAGAAGGCGAAGGCGTCCGGAAAGCCGGACAACGTGGTCGAGAAGATCGTCGAGAGCGGCCTGAAGACCTTCTACAAGGAAGTCACGCTCGTCGAGCAGGCCTTCATTCATGACCCCTCCAAGACCGTCGCCCAAGCGGTGAAGGAGACCGAGGGCAAGGCCGGCGCGCCGATCAAGCTCGTGGCCTTCGTGCGCTTCGGTCTGGGCGAGGGCGTCGAGAAGCAGGAAAGCGATTTCGCGGCGGAAGTTGCCGCGGCCGCTGGCGCCTGATTCAACTCTGCCGTTGATAACGCACGCCGGACAGCCCAAGGGCGGTCCGGCGTGTTTTACTGTCTGCGCCCCGTCAACTCGCCATCGCCGTCCCGCTCTCGCCGAGGTGCTTCATGACCGCTGCCGCTGAAACCAATGACCCCGTACACAAACGTGTCCTGGTAAAGGTGTCTGGCGAGGCGCTGATGGGCAGCGAGGCGTTCGGGCTTCACTGGCCGACGATCGAGAGCATCGCCGCCGATCTGGTCGAAGCACGCGGCACCGGTGCTCAAGTTGCCGTCGTGGTCGGCGGTGGCAACATCCTGCGCGGAGCCAGCGTCGCCGGTCAGGGCCTGGACCGCGCCACCGCCGACCACATGGGCATGCTGGCGACGGTCATGAACGCGCTGGCGCTGGAGAAGGCGGTCGAGGCCGCCGGCTGCCCGGCCCGCACCCTTTCCGCTATTCCCATGCCCACCATCTGTGAGCCCTATGCCCGCCAGACCGCCTCGCGTCATCTCGACCGCGGGCGCGTGGTGCTGCTCGCCGGGGGGACGGGTAATCCTTACTTTACTACCGACACCGGCGCCGTTCTGCGTGCCGCCGAGCTGGAATGCGATGCGGTGATGAAGGCGACCAATGTGGATGGCGTCTACACGGCCGATCCCAAGCGCGATCCCTCCGCCACGCGTTACGAGCGGTTGACCCATGACGAGGCCCTGGCGAAGGATCTCAAAGTGATGGACGCGGCCGCCTTCGCGCTGGCGCGCGAGGCCAAGCTGCCGATCATCGTCTTCTCGATCCGCGAGCCGGGAGCGATTGCTGCTGCGTTGCGGGGCGAGGGTCGTTCGACGACGGTCGCACCTTAATTGCTTGTCCTGCCCGTCGCGGGGGCGTAATCGCTTGCCACGCGCGGCGTTACATTCGATATAGCCGCCGACCGGTTTCCCGGTGCCGGTTCCGGCGCCCGCAGGGCTCTCAAGCCCCGCAGAAGAGTAGAAGAGGTCCGCATGAGCAACGCACCGATTGATATCGCTGATCTGAAGCGCCGCATGCAGGGCGCTATCGGCGTCCTCAAGACCGAGCTTGGCGGTTTGCGTACCGGGCGTGCCTCCGCAAGCCTGCTCGAGCCGATTCAGGTCGACGCCTATGGCAGCCATATGCCGCTCAATCAGGTGGCGTCGGTCAATGTCCCTGAGCCGCGCATGCTTTCGGTGCAGGTCTGGGATCGTGGCATGGTGGCTGCGGTCGAGAAGGCCATTCGCGACTCCAATCTCGGCCTCAACCCGCAGACCGAGGGCCAGGTTCTGCGCGTGCGCATTCCCGAGCTGACTCAGGAGCGCCGCCAGGAGCTCGTCAAGGTCGCTCATAAATATGCCGAAGCCGCCCGCGTTTCGGTGCGCCATGTCCGCCGCGATGGTCTCGATTCGCTGAAGAAGGCGGAGAAGGACGGCGAGATGAGCTCGGACGACCTCGATCGTCTCGCCGACCAGGTGCAGAAAGCGACCGACCAGTCGATCACCGAGATCGATCAGGTTCTCTCGGCGAAGGAAAAGGAAATCCTCGCCATCTAGCGGCCACGCCACTCGCGGCAGAGGAGGGGGCTCCTTGAATATCGCCAAGTTCGGGCTGTCGATCGGCAGTTCGTCCCGCACCGACGAGCCAGACTCTGCGCTGAGCGGCGCCCTGCTGCCGCGCCACGTTGCCATCATCATGGATGGTAATGGGCGCTGGGCGAAAGCGCACGGCATGCCGCGCTTCGAGGGGCACCGCCGCGGTGTCGAGGCGGTGCGTCGTACCGTGCGTGCCGCGCGCGAGATCGGCCTTGAGGCTGTCACCCTCTACAGTTTCTCCAGCGAGAACTGGTCGCGGCCGGAGGCCGAGGTCAGTGAGCTCATGGGATTGCTCAAGCGTTTCATTCGCTCGGATCTGCGCGATCTGCACGACAATAATGTGCGCGTGCGCATCATCGGCGAAGGACATCCCGGCGATTCCGAGGTGCAGGACCTTCTGCGCGAGACGCAGGAGATCACCCGCGCCAACACCGGCCTGTGCCTCACCGTCGCGTTCAACTACGGCTCGCGTAACGAAATTGTCCGTGCGGCCCGCAGCCTCGCTGCCAAGGCGGCGGCCGGGGATATCCGGCCGGAGGATGTGACCGCCGACAGCCTCTCGGCCGAACTGGACACAGCCGGCCTGCCGCCGCTCGATCTCGTCATCCGCACCAGCGGCGAACAGAGGCTATCGAACTTCCTGCTCTGGCAGGCCGCCTATGCCGAGCTCATTTTCCTGCCGGTGCTCTGGCCCGATTTCGACCGGGGATGGCTTGAACGGGCGCTGAACGAGTTCGGACGCCGGGAACGCCGCTTCGGCGGCATCGAGCCCAAGGGATATTGAGCGGGTGCGGATCGGTGCCGATTTCCGGCCCAGGCTGATGTCGGCACTCGTGCTGGCGCCCGCCGTTATCGCCCTGAGCCTCTGGGGTGGATGGCCTTTCACGGCGCTGGTGCTGGCGACGGCACTTCTCGTTCTTTGGGAATGGCTCACCGTCATCGGCGCAAAGCCCAAGCGTGCCTTGCTCATCGTGGGGTCGCTCGCGCTTATTGGTGCCGTTCTCATGCTGGCCATTCGCCCGCTCTCGGCCGCGTCGGCGCTGGTGCTGTTCGGCATGGTCGCCATGGCGCTCATCGCGCGGGGCGGGCGCCGCTTGCGGATCTGGTCCCCCTTCGGCGCGCTCTATGCCGCGGCGCTTGCCTTGCCGGCCCTGATGCTGCGGGCCGAGCCGGACGTCGGACTGCTCAGCCTCGTCTGGCTCTTTGCCGTCGTCTGGAGCACGGACATTGCCGCCTATTTCTGCGGTCGGATGATCGGGGGACCGAAGCTCTGGCCACGGGTCAGTCCCAACAAGACCTGGTCCGGCGCCATTGGCGGCGCCTTGTTCGGCATGGTGGCTGGAATGCTGACGGTCTATCTCGGGGGGCTCTCCTCCGGGCTGTTGGCCGCACCGGCGGCGTTCTTCGTGAGCATCGTCAGCCAGGCGGGCGACCTGTTCGAATCGTCGATGAAGCGTCGGTTCGGCGTAAAGGACTCCAGCGCCCTTATTCCCGGCCATGGCGGGTTGATGGACAGGCTGGACGGCTTCATCACGGCCGGCGCCTTCGCGCTGATGATCGGCCTGCTGCGCGACCCCGCCGCGCCGGCCCTCGGCTTGCTGGCTTGGTGAAGGCCGACGGAATCGCGCCGGATTGTGACGGCGGACGGACTTTCGCCCAACTTCGCCTTCAACCATCCTTCCGGGCGACGCGCCGCCTTCCAGGCCGTGCCTTTTTTGGGAATTGAACAATGGATTTTCTCGCCTCGATGGGCGGCACCGCGAGCTGGCTCCTCGGCTATGTGATCCCATTCCTTTTCGTGCTGACCATCGTCGTGTTCTTCCATGAACTCGGTCACTTCTGGGTGGCGCGCCGGGCCGGTGTGCGGGTGGTTGCCTTCTCGGTCGGCTTCGGCCCGGAGATCGCCGGCTTTTACGACCGCCACGGTACGCGCTGGAAGCTCTCGGCCATTCCACTCGGCGGTTATGTGAAGTTTCTTGGCGACGACAATGCCGCGTCCACGCCGGACCGCGAAACGCTCGCCGGGATGAGCGAGGCGGATCGACGCGAGAGCTTCTTCCATAAATCGGTTGGGGCGCGCGCGGCCATCGTTGCGGCCGGCCCGATTGCCAATTTCATCCTCGCCATCGTCATTTTCGCCGGGCTGTTCATGACAGTTGGCCGGCAGGTCACGGTACCGCAGGTGGATACGGTGCAGGCGGGCAGCGCCGCCGAACGCGCGGGCTTCCAGCCCAACGATCTCATCCTCACCATCGACGGCGAGAAGATCGAGACCTTTGGCGATATGCAGCGCATCGTCAGTGCCAGCGCCGACCAGCCGCTGGCCATCGAGGTGGACCGCAGCGGTCAGCGTCTGACGTTGACCGCGACCCCCGACCGGCGTGAAGTCACCGACAGTTTCGGCAATGTCCATCGCCTCGGCGTACTGGGCATCGCGCGTTCGACCGGCGCTGGAGAGGTGAAGACCGAACGGTTCGGACCTGTCGCCGCCGTGGGCATGGCAACCAAGGAAGTCTGGTTCATCGTAGACCGGACGTTCAGCTATCTCGGCGGCGTGGTCACGGGGCGCGAATCTGCGGATCAGCTCGGCGGCCCGATCCGTATCGCGCAGGTGTCGGGGCAGGTAGCGACCTTCGGCATCGCCGCGCTTCTGCAATTGGCAGCGGTTCTCTCGGTTTCGATCGGTCTTCTTAACCTCTTTCCCGTACCGTTGCTGGACGGGGGGCATCTGCTCTTCTACGCCATCGAAGCGCTGCGCGGCCGGCCGCTCAGCGAGAGGGCGCAGGAGGTCGGGTTCCGCATCGGTTTGGCGCTGGTGTTGATGTTGATGATCTTCGCGACTTGGAACGATATTCTCACTATTTCAAAGTCTTAAGTAACCTTCCCCGTGGCGTTGCCCTCCGGCCACGCCACGGGGAAAAGGCGTCTGTGTCGGGGTGGCTCGGTTTGCAGGCTTGGCAAAAGTCTGTACAAGCGGGATCGCAGGGTGAAGATCACGCCAAGCTGCGGCCGCGGCTGGCTTGATGTCAGAACAACGGTAAGGTTGCGCACCAAATGACGGGTAGTTACCGGTTCGTGAGTAAGTTGGCGTCGGTTGTCAGTGTTGTCGCGCTGGTGGCTGTCGCGGGGATTGCCGGAACGGTTATCGCGCCTGTGGCTGCGGTCGCGCAGACTGCGAGTTCCATCATTGTCGAGGGCAACCAGCGTGTCGACGCGGAGACAATCCGCTCCTATTTCGCCCCTCGTCCGGGCGAATCGCTGACGCCTGCCAAGATTGACGAGGGCCTGAAGGCGCTCTACGCGACGGGCCTGTTCTCCGACGTCAACATCAGCCGCAGCGGTAATCGTCTCGTCGTCCGCGTCACCGAGAATTCGGTCATCAACCGCGTCGCGTTTGAAGGCAACCGGAAGATCAAGGACGAGCAGCTTGCAAGCGAAGTGCAGTCGAAGGCGCGCGCGCCCTTTTCAAAGACCACGGTGCAGGCGGATACCCAGCGTATCATCGAGCTCTATCGCCGCTCCGGTCGCTATGACGTGACCGTCGAGCCGAAGACCATTGAGCGCGGCCAGGGTCGGGTTGATCTCGTCTTCGAGATCAAGGAAGGCGACAAGCTGGGCGTGGCCGAGATCAAGTTTGTCGGCAACAAGGCCTTCTCGGAGTACAAGCTCAAGGAAGAGCTCACGACGACCGAGACCAACTGGCTCTCCTGGCTCAAGAACACCGACGTTTATGATGTGGACCGCATCAACTCCGACCAGGAGCTCCTGCGCCGCTTCTATCTGCGTCACGGTTATGCCGACTTCCGCATCATCTCGGTGACGGCCGATCTCGATCGCGCCCGCAACGGCTTCGTGCTGACCTATGTGGTCGACGAAGGTCCGCAGTACCGCGTCGGTACCGTGGATGTCGTCTCGAACATCAAGGATGTCGATCCCGCCCGCATCCGCTCCGCGCTGCGCGTGCAGAAGGGGCAGGTTTATAACGCCGAGCTGGTCGAGAAGTCGGTCGAGAACGCGACCATCGAGGTGGCGAAGAGCGGCTATGCCTTCGCCCAGGTTCGCCCGCGCGGTGACCGCGATGTGCAGAACCGGACCATTTCGCTGGTCTTTGCCGTCGAGGAAGGTCCGCGCGTTTACATCGAGCGCATCGAAATCCGCGGCAACACCCGTACGCGTGACTGGGTCATCCGTCGCGAGTTCGACCTCGCGGAAGGCGACGCCTATAACCGCGTGCTCGTCGACCGCGCCGAGCGTCGCTTGCGCAATCTCGGCTACTTCAAGGACGTTAAGATCACCAATGAGCCGGGCACCGCGCCGGACCGCGTGATCCTCGTCGTGCAGGTTGAGGACCAGCCCACCGGCGAGTTCTCCATCTCCGGCGGCTATTCGACGGCCGATGGCTTCATCGGTGAAGTCGCGGTGTCGGAGAAGAACTTCCTGGGTCGCGGCCAGTATGTGCGTCTTGCCGGTTCGCTGGGCGAGAATGCGCAGGGCATCGACTTCAACTTCACCGAGCCCTACTTCCTGGACTACCGCGTCGCGGCCGGCTTCGATCTCTATTACAAGGAGACGCAGTCGACGAACTACAGCCCGTACGACACGACGACCGGCGGCGGCACGCTGCGCGTCGCTCTGCCTCTGACGGACGAGTTGACCCTGGGCCTGCGCTACAGCCTGTTCCAGAAGGAAATCTCGATCGACTCCGAGGACGTGCAGTACTACGGCAACATCTCTTGGGCCCTGCTTGAGGTGAATAACGATCCGGCCCTCACCTCGGCCATCGGCTACACGTTGAGCTACAACATGCTCGACAATAACCTCGAGCCCACCAGTGGTTATCTGCTTGAGCTCAAGCAGGATCTGGCCGGCCTCGGCGGTGATGTGAACTATGTTCGGTCGACCTTCGACTCGCGCTTCTACTTCCCGGTCTATGGCGACTTCGTGCTCATGCTGCGCGGCCAGGCGGGTAACGTTACGTCGTGGGGCGGCGAGGATCTCCGTATCCTGGACAATTTCTTCAAGGGTCCGGATCTGGTCCGCGGCTTCGAGCCGAACGGCATTGGCCCGCGCGATCTGGCCTCGGGCTGCAACGGCACGACCTGCGATTTCTCCGACGCGGACGCGCTGGGTGGCACGCTCTACTGGGGAACGACCGCCGAGTTGCAGTTCCCGCTTACCTTCATGCCGAAGGAACTGGGTCTGAAGGCGGCTGTCTTCGCCGACGCCGGTTCGCTCTGGGACTATCAGGGCGACACCACCTTCACCAACATTGCCGGCTGGGATAGCAACCTGACCGACTGCTCGAACATTGCGGGCTCTAACACCCAGGGCAACGCCAATGTCTGTGTGGCCGATAGCTCCTCGGTCCGCTCGTCGGTCGGCGTCAGCCTCATCTGGAAGTCGCCCTTCGGCCCGCTGCGCTTCGATTATGCCTGGGCGCTCTCGAAGGAAGAGTACGACCAGACCCAGGCTTTCCGCTTCAGTGGCGGCACCCGCTTCTGATAGCTTGAGCAAACGGCAATCCATGCGACGGCCCGGTTATCCGGGCCGTCTGCGCGTTTGAGGGGCCTCGGCCACACGGCAAGACCATGAGCGATCCCGTCTTCCATCCCGCGCCTAGTCCGGTCCGCCTGGCGGACATTGCCGGCATGGTCGGGGCCACCTTGCCGGCGGGCGCGGATGGCGAGCACATGCTCGCCGGCATCGCTTCGCTCGACGAGGCGAGCCCGCACGACGTGGCCTTCATGGACGGGCCGCGCCATGTCGGCGAACTGGAGCGGACGCGAGCGGGCGCCTGCCTCGTCAGCGCGCGTTTCGCAGGTCATGTTCCCGCGGGAACCGTGGCGCTTGTCGTCGTCAAACCCTATCCGGCCTTCGTCACTATCGCCCGCCATTTCCACGCGGCCGCGCTTCGGCCGGGGTCGGTCTTCGGCGCTTCTGGCATCGCCGCCGGTGCGGTCGTGCATCCGCAGGCGCGGCTGGAGGCCGAGGTGACGGTCGATCCGGGTGCCGTGGTCGGTCCCGGCGCCGAGATCGGGAGCGGCTCGGTCATCGCGTCCGGCGCGGTCATCGGTCCGGGCGTGCGCATCGGGCGCAACTGTTCCATCGGTTCGGGGGCGAGCCTTCAGCATGCGCTGCTCGGCGACCGCGTCATCGTTCATCCCGGCGCACGCATCGGTCAGGACGGGTTCGGCTATCTTGGCGGCGCCAAGGGGCACGCGAAGGTGCCGCAGATCAAGCGCGTCATCGTCCAGGACGATGTCGAGATCGGTGCGGGCACCACCATTGACCGCGGCGGCCTCAGGGACACGGTGATCGGTGAGGGCAGCAAGATCGACAACCTCGTGCAGATCGCCCACAACGTGGTGATCGGCCGGCACTGTATCGTCGTGTCGCAGACCGGCATCGCCGGGAGCGCGACGCTCGGCGATTTTGTGATGCTGGGCGGGCAGGTGGGGGTCATCGGCCATGTGAAGATCGGCGACGGGGCCCGCATCGCCGCGTCGAGTAATGTGAAAGATGACGTGCCGCCTGGCGTCGAATGGGGCGGCTCGCCCGCCAAGCCGATGCGCGAGTGGTTCCGCGAGGTTATGGCGGTGCAGCGTCTGGCCCGCGCCGACCGGCCTACCGCTGAAGGTCAGCAAGGACAGTGAAGAAAATGGACGTTCAGACCGAAATGAAAAGCGAGGCCGCGGCGCTCGGTTCCGCCGACATCATGCGTATCCTGGCGGCCCTGCCGCACCGCTATCCTTTTCTCATGGTCGACAAGATCGTCGAGATCGACGGCGACATGAGCGCCATCGGAATCAAGAATGTCTCGGCCAATGAGCCGCATTTCCAGGGTCATTTTCCCGACAATCCGGTGATGCCCGGCGTTCTCATCCTTGAAGGCATGGCGCAAACCGCGGGCACGATCTGCCTGCTCGACCGGCCGGATGACGGTCCGCCTTCGCTCGTCTATTTCATGACCATCGACAAGGCCAAATTCCGCCGCCCGGTCGTGCCGGGCGACGTGCTTGAATACCACATGACGCGGATGTCCAAGCGCCGGAACATGTGGTGGTTCCGCGGTGAGGCCAAGGTGGACGGTCAGTTGGTCGCCGAGGCTGAAGTGGGCGCGATGATTGCCCGAGAGGCGCAGAAGTAATGGGCGTATCCGCGAAGATCGATCCCACCGCGCGCGTCGAGGACGGTGCCATCCTCGGTGAAGGCGTTGAGATCGGCCCTTTCTGCACCGTCGGCCCCCATGTCGTGCTGGGGGCGGGGGTCCGGCTTGTGTCCCACGTGGCTATCGCCGGCCACACCACGCTGGGCGAGGGATCGACCGTCTTTCCCTTCGCGGCTCTGGGCTTCGCGCCACAGTCCACACACTATAAGGGCGAGCCGAGCCGGCTGCTGATCGGACGCGACTGCGTCATCCGCGAGCATGTGACGATGAACACCGGCACGGCCGGCGGCCACATGCAAACCGTGGTCGGCGACGGCTGCATGTTCATGGCGGCCAGTCACGTCGCTCATGACTGCGTGGTCGGCCACCGTGTGATCTTCGCCAATAACGCGACCCTGGCCGGGCATTGCACCGTCGGGGACAATGTCTTCATCGGCGGCCTTTCCGCCGTGCATCAATTCACCCGCATCGGGCCGGGGGCGATGATCGGCGGCATGTGCGGGGTGCATTTCGACATCATTCCCTTCGGCCTGATGATGGAAGGCCATCCGGGGCTGCGCTCGCTCAACTATACCGGGCTGAAGCGTCGGGGCCTTACGCTGGCGCAGCGTCGCGCGCTGCAGGCGGCGTATCGCGAGTTGTTCTATAGCGCGGGTACGCTGGCCGAGCGCACGGAGCGTGTGGCGGAGAGCTTCGGCGACGACGCGAACGTCATGCTGATCGTTGATTTCGTGCGCAGTGCCGGCAAGCGTCGCCTGACCATTCCCGTCGATGCGGCCGATCATGTCGCTGAGCCCGAACCCGCCTGAGACGCCGCCCGGCGCGGAAGGTCCCCTGGCCATCATCTGCGGCGGCGGCTCCTTTCCACTTGCCGTCGCGCAGGCCGCTCGACGCGCAGGGCGCGAGGTGGTGCTGTTTCCGGTACGCGGCTTCGCCGGCGCGGAAGTAGAGGCTTGGCCGCATGTCTGGATCCCGATCGGTCGCTTCGGCCTGCTCACGCGCGAGATGCGCCGGCGTGGCTGCCGGGACGTCGTGTTCATCGGCAATGTGCTGCGCCCGCGCATACGCGACATCCGTTTCGACTGGACGACGCTGACTCTGTTGCCGCGCGTGTTCCACATGATGCGGGGCGGCGACGATCATCTGCTCTCCAGCCTCGGCCGGCTGTTCGAGGAATCCGGCTTCCGCCTTGTCGGCGCGCATGAGGTTGCGCCGGAAATCCTCATGCCCGCCGGTCAGCTGGGCGCCATCGCCGTCACGCCGGAGGAGATGGACGACATTAGGGTCGGGCGTGAAGCCCTTGAAATCACAGGGCCATTGGACATCGGTCAGGGGCTCGTGGTGATGAACCGGCACGTCGTTGCCATGGAAGCCGCCGAGGGCACGGACCTGATGCTCGCCCGCGTGGCGGAGCTGCGGGCCAATGGCCGCATTCGCCGCGCGGCGCGTTGCGGCGTGCTGGTCAAGCTGCCGAAGGTTGGTCAGGATCGGCGTCTCGACATGCCGTCGCTCGGTCTGCGCACGGTGGAGGGCGCGGCGCGGGCAGGGCTGGCGGGGATCGCGGTAGAGGCGGGCGGGGTCATTGTGGCGGACCTTGCCGAGATCGTCCGCCGTGCCGATGAGGCCGGTCTGTTCCTCTATGGGCTGCCGCCTGGCGAGGCAGGCTCGTGAGCACCGCGAACCCGCCGGAACGGCCGCTGGACGTCTTCCTCGTTGCGGGCGAAGAATCCGGCGACATTCTCGCCGCCGGTCTGATGGAGGCGTTGCGCCAGCGCGTGCCGGACGCGCAATTCCGTGGCGTCGGCGGCGGCCGCATGCAGGCGCTCGGGCTGACCTCGCTTTTCCCCATGGACGACATTACCGCCATGGGCTTCGCTCAGGTGATCTTCGGCCTGCCGCGCATCCTGCGCCGATTGCGCGACACTGTTGAGGCCATCCTGGCCTCGCCGCCGGATGTGCTGGTGTTGGTCGACGCACCGGATTTCACCCATCGCGTCGCCCGCCGCGTGCGCCGCAGGCTGCCGCATCTGCCTATCGTGAAGTACGTCGCGCCCACCGTCTGGGTCTGGCGCGAAGGGCGGGCGCGGGCCATGGCGCCGCATATCGACCGCGTGCTCGCCGTGCTGCCTTTCGAGCCGCAGGTGATGGCGGATCTGGGTGGGCCGCCGACAATCTATGTGGGGCACCCGCTTGTCGGCATGCTGGATCGACTGCGGCCCAATGCGGAGGAGGCCGCCCGTCGTGAGGCGGGACCTCCGGTGATCCTGGTCCTGCCGGGCAGCCGGCGCTCGGAGCTGACGCGCCTCGGTCCGGTCTTCGGCGACGTGCTCGGCCGACTGCGTGAACAGGTGCCGGAGGCCGAGCTGATCCTGCCCACGCTTCCCAAACGCCTCGCGGAGGTCGAGGCGATGGTGGCTGGCTGGCCGGTGCGTCCGCGCATCATCACCGACGAGGACACCAAGCACGCCGCCTTCCGCATCGCCCGAGCCGCGCTGGCGGCATCCGGCACGGTGACGCTGGAACTGGCGCTGGCGGGCATTCCGACCGTAGCGGCCTACAAGGTTCCGTGGCTGGAGGGGCGTGTCGCCCCCTACATCATCAAGGTCGATACCGCGATTCTTCCGAACCTGATCCTCCGTGAGAAAGCGGTGCCGGAATATCTTCAATGGCACATCGACCCGGCCGAAATGGCGTCGCAGCTCGCCCGGCTGGTCAAGGGCGGGCCGGAGCGCGAGGCGCAACTCAGCGCCTTTTCCCGGCTTGACGCCATCATGGGACTGGCGGGGTCCAGCCCCGGTGCCCGCGCGGCGCACGCCGTGCTTGATCTGGTCGGCCGCTGAAGACACGCGGACCGCAGCTGCCGGCAGTATCTATGGTCATGAAAAGCCCGCCTTCCGATGAAAAGGCGGGCCTGAGACGGCGTTGGCGGCTATCGGCTCGGGCATCCGGCCGAGCCGACCGGCACACTCACTTGCGGCGGGCAATCGGCACGTAATCGCGCCGGGCGGCGCCGGTGTAGAGCTGGCGGGGACGGCCGATACGCTGGCCGGGATCCTCGATCATCTCCTTCCACTGGCCGATCCAGCCCACGGTGCGGGCGAGCGCAAACAGCACGGTGAACATCGAGGTCGGGAAGCCGAGCGCGCGCAGCGTGATGCCCGAATAGAAGTCGATATTCGGGTAGAGCTTGCGCTCGACGAAATACTCATCCTGCAGCGCGATCCGTTCCAGCTCGACGGCGATGTCCAGCAGCGGGTCGTCCTTGATGCCCAGTTCGCCGAGCACCTCATGGCAGGTACGCTGCATGATCTTGGCACGCGGATCGTAGTTCTTATAGACGCGATGGCCGAAGCCCATCAGGCGGAACGGGTCGTTCTTGTCCTTGGCGCGCTTGATGTATTCGGGGATGCGATCGACCGAGCCGATCTCGCCGAGCATCTTCAGCGCCGCTTCATTGGCGCCGCCATGGGCGGGACCCCAGAGGCAGGCGATGCCGGCGGCGATGCAGGCGAAGGGGTTCGCGCCCGAGGAGCCGGCCAGGCGAACCGTGGAGGTCGAGGCATTCTGCTCGTGGTCGGCGTGCAGGATGAAGATGCGGTCGATGGCGCGCGAGAGAACGGGGTTCACCTTGTATTCCTCGCACGGCACCGAGAAGCACATGCGCAGGAAGTTGGAGGCGTAGTCGAGTTCGTTCTTGGGGTACACGAAGGGCTGGCCGATCGAGTACTTGTAGGCCATCGCGGCCAGCGTCGGCATCTTCGCGATCATGCGGATCGAGGCGATCATCCGCTGCTGCGGATCGGAGATGTCCGTCGAGTCGTGGTAGAAGGCCGACATGGCGCCGACCGAGGCCACCAGCACCGCCATAGGATGGGCATCGCGGCGGAAGCCGTGGAAGAAGCGGCTCATTTGCTCATGCACCATGGTGTGGCGCGTGACGCGGTAGTCGAAATCCGCCTTCTGGGCGGCGGTCGGCAGTTCCCCATAGAGCAGCAGATAGCAGGTCTCGAGGAAGTCGCCGCTTTCGGCCAGTTGCTCGATCGGGTAGCCGCGATAGAGCAGAACGCCCTCGTCGCCGTCGATATAGGTGATCTGGCTTTCGCAGGAGGCGGTCGAGGTGAAGCCCGGATCGTAGGTGAACTTGCCGGTCTGGCCGTACAGCTTGCCGATGTCGATCACGTCGGGCCCGATGGTGCCGCCAAGGATGGGCAGGTCCCAGCTTTCCTCGCCAATGGTGATTTTGGCGGTTTTCGCCGAAGTGCCGTTGGTGGCGTCCATGCGAGTCTCCTGAGCATATGGAACCGAAAGAAGCGGGGCAGCCTGTGCCGGTGCCGGTGCGCGCTTTCGGCGTCTGGCTGGATGGCGGGGGCCAGCGGGCGGGTCGAGCCAAGCCGCTGCCTGTGAAGGGAGTCGTAGCGGTTTCGACCCCTGCTCGCAAGCGCAGCGAAGGACGTAAGATGACCCGACCGTAAGCCTTGCCGCTGAGGCATTTACGCGTCTCGCAGCCGCGACGGGAAGGGGCCCCCGGCCCGGAAGCGACATGCCGGCGCAAACGGCCGCCTGCGTGCCGCCGGGGCGCGCCAGACGGGATTTTCGAGCTGTAGAAGCCGGTGCCGTCAGGCAGCCGGCGCGGCGCTCTGGTCGGCGATGCGGGCGAGCGTCTCGTCCTTGCCGATCACCGCGAGCACGTCGAAAATGCCGGGGGAGGTCGTCCGGCCGGTCATCGCCGCTCGCAGGGGCTGCGCCAGCGTGCCGAGCTTCACGCCTTTTGCCTCGGCAACCTGACGGACCGCGGCCTCGGTCGTCGCCGCCGACCAGTCCTCGACCCTCGCCAGCGTTTCGCCGGCCGCGGCGAGCAGGGCACGGGCCTCCGGCGTCAGCAGGGCCTGCGCCTTCTCCTCCAGCGTGAAGGGGCGCGACTTCCAGATGTAGCTCGCGCTGTCGAGCAGCTCGACCAGCGTCTTCGCGCGCTCCTTGAGGCCCGGCATGGCGGCGAGAAGCTGCGCCCGGCGCTCGGGGGTGAGCGCGGCGGCGATCTCCGCGCCGTCGGGAATGTAGGGGAGCAGGGTATCGAGGGCGCTCAGCAACTCTTCGTCCGGCGTCGCCCGCATATACAGGCCGTTGATGTTTTCGAGCTTGGCAAAATCGAAGCGCGCCGCCGAGCGGCCCACGCGGTCGAGGTCGAAAAGCGTGCTCATTTCGTCGGTGGAAAAGATCTCCTGGTCGCCATGGCTCCAGCCCAGCCGCACCAGATAATTGCGCAGGGCGGCCGGCAGGTAGCCCATGGCGCGGTAGGCATCGACACCGAGCGCGCCATGGCGCTTGGAAAGCTTGGCCCCGTCCGGACCGTGGATCAGCGGGATATGCGCCATCTTCGGCACGTCCCATCCCAGCGCGCGGTAGATCTGGGTCTGGCGGGCCGCGTTGGTGAGATGGTCGTCGCCGCGGATGATGTGGGTGACGCCCATGTCGTGATCGTCCACCACCACCGAGAGCATGTAGGTCGGCGTTCCGTCGGAACGCAGGAGCACGAGGTCGTCGAGATCCTTGTTGGGAATCACGACGCGCCCCTGCACGAGATCCTCGATCACCGTCTCGCCTTCGGTCGGCGCCTTGAGGCGGAACACCGGCTTGCGGTCGGCGGGGTAGTCGGAGGCCGGTCGGTCGCGCCAGCGCCCGTCATAGCGCGGCGGGCGGCCCTCCTTGCGGGCCGTCTCGCGCATCTCTTCCAGTTCCTGCGCCGTGGCAAAGCAGGGATAGGCGCGGCCGGCGGCGATCATCTGCTCCACGGCTTCGCGATGCCGCGCGGCGCGGGCGAACTGGTAGATCACGTCGCCGGACCAGTCGATGCCGAGCCATTTCAACCCGTCGATGATGGCGTCGATCGCTTCCGGCGTTGACCGCTGGCGGTCGGTGTCCTCGATGCGCAGCAGCATCGTGCCGCCCTTCGCCCGCGCGTAAAGCCAGTTGAACAGCGCCGTGCGGGCGCCGCCAATGTGCAGGAAGCCGGTGGGGGAGGGGGCGAAGCGGGTAACGACGGTCTCGGACATATCTCTTCCGTCTCGCGTCGCCGGTAACGGGCGACGGTGCAGCATGGCGGATGCGGACGGTGCGTGTACCATAGCTGCCGGGCATGGGAAATGGCGCCGCCGCGTGGCTCGCAGGGAGCGGCGGCGTGGCGCGGGAGCGCACCGATCGGGGTCAGCGACCCGGTCCGGGCGAGCGGAGCAGGGCGTGCAGGGCGCAGGCGAGCCCCGTCCGGGGCACCAGTCGGATCAGAGAGCGCAGCCCCGTGCCATTGCACATGGCATTGCCGAGGGCATGCGGGGCGGCAGGTTGAGTATGCCCGCTTTGCGGCTGCGGCGGACGTCGGAGGCGCTGAGCTTTGCGCTGGGAGCGGCCCTGGCGTTCGAGATCGCCGAGCGGCGTTTCTTCCTTTTCCTGCCCATCGCCTTCGCCACGGGCATCGCCTTCTATTTTGGCGCGCCACGGGAGCCCTGGCCGCCTGCCGCGCTCCTGTGCGCGCTGGGCTTCACGGGTCTTGCGCTGGCCGGGCGGGAGCGCCCTGTGGCCTTCCATGTCCTGGCGCTGCTGGCGACCCTGGCCGCGGGGTTCGCGACGGCTGGCTTGCAGGTCCAGCGGATCGCCCATCCCGTACTTGAGCGGGCGGTGAATGGTGTGGCCATCACCGGATATGTCGAGGCGGCCGAGCAGCGCACGCGCGGCAGCCGCATCACGCTCTATCTCACCTCCTTCGGACGCACCGATGTGACGGTGCCCGTGCGGGCGCGGGTAACGCTGGCGAGCCGGACAACACCGGCGGTCGGTGAGCATGTGGCGTTGCGGGCGAGCCTCGCGCCACCGCCGGGACCGGCCTATCCCGGAGGCTTCGACTTCGGGCGGCTGGCCTGGTTCGAGGGAATCGGCGCGACCGGTTTCGCGCTCGGCAAGGTGACGCCCGCGACAACGGAAGTCGCGCCGCCCTCCGGGCTTGCGCTCGCCAGCGCGCTGGCGGCGACCCGAGCGGCCATCGCGGCCCGAATTCGCGCGGCCCTGCTGCCGGAGGGCGCCTCCAGCGCGCAGCAGGGCGACGCCGCCATCGCGGTCGCCTTGGTGACGGGACTGCGAGACGGCGTTCCCGAAACGATTGAGGAGAGCATGCGCGTCTCCGGCCTGTCTCATGTGCTCTCGATTTCGGGTCTGCATATGGCCTTGGTGGCGACCGGCATGTTCTTTGTCGTGCGCGCCCTGCTGGCGCTCTCGCCCGCGCTCGCGCTGCGCTACCCGATCAAGAACTGGGCCGCGCTGCCGGCGCTGTTGGCCGCGACCTTCTATCTCGTGCTGTCGGGCGCGGAAGTGGCGACGCAGCGTTCCTATCTGATGACGCTCATCGTGCTGGCCGGTGTCGCGCTGGACCGTCCGGCGCTCACCCTGCGGACCCTGGCCATTGCGGCGCTGGCGGTACTTGCGCTCACACCGTGGGCTGTACTCGATCCCGGCGCGCAGATGTCATTCGCCGCAACCCTGGCGCTGGTGGCCGCCTATGCGCGCTGGGGGCGGCAGATCGCCGAGATGCCCGGCATACGCCTCGGTTGGCTGCACCGGCCCGCGGTTTATATCGCCGCTCTACTCCTCACCTCACTGGCGGCGGGCCTCGCGACCGCGCCCTTCGCCGCCTACCACTTCCAGCGCCTCGCGCCGCTGAGCCTCCTGGCGAATCTCGGCGCGATGCCGGTCGCCTCCTTCA
This sequence comes from Pseudomonadota bacterium, assembly GCA_023414975.1. GTDB lineage: Bacteria > Pseudomonadota > Alphaproteobacteria > Rhizobiales > Xanthobacteraceae > Ancylobacter. The sequence goes on from JAEZMI010000120.1 coordinate 23,897, forward strand.
TCATCATGCCCGCGGGGTTGGCCGGGGCGCTGCTCATTCCCTTCGGTTGGGACGAGCCGGCCTGGCGCGTCATGGGGTGGGGCATCGGGTTGATGGTCGAGATTTCTCATGCCGTGGCGAGCGTGCCGGGCGCGGATCGCGGCGTCGCGGCCATGCCGCTCGTCAGCCTCGTCTGTTTCGCCCTGGCCATTACCTTGCTCTGCCTGCTGCGCAGCCGGCTGGTGGCACTGGCGCCGCTTCTAGCGCTGATCGGGCTCGCGCTCCTGCCGCTGCGCGAGCGGCCGGACATATTCGTCGATCGCGAGGGGCGCACCGTCGCCGTGCGCCAGGCCGACGGGCGCTTCGCTCTTATCGGCGACCGGGATCGCGGCCTCACCTCACGCTTCGTCGTCGAACAATGGATGAGCGCGGAGGGATTGCGCGGCGCCAGCGACGCCGGGGTTGCCGGTGCGGCGCGTTGCGATCCGCTTGGCTGCACCGTGCGCACAACGCAGGGCGAGGTCGTCGCGCTGTCGCGCGATCGCGGATCGTTGGAAGAGGACTGCCGGCGGGCGGCACTGCTCATCACCGTCCACACGCCTCCCGAAGGCTGCGCGGCGCAGGTCCTGCGCATCGATCCGGACCGCCAGACCTCGGCGTTCGCGCTGTACCGGGAGGTCGTCCCTCGTCCCGCAGTCATGGCCGCAGGCGAGGTGAGCCCGGCTCATCCGCCACCGGGAAAACATCCTCCGGCCGAGTGGGACGATCCTCCGCCCGCAACCGGCGGCACGCAGGCCGAAAATGCGGCCGCCCTCGAAGAAAGCCCGGAGGCCGCAAGCACCTCCGGGCCCGCCATCCGATGGCGGGTCGTCGATTCCCGCCCGCCCGACGGTGCGCGGCCATGGCTGCCGCCGCGACCTACCGGCGCTGAAGCGCAGGCCTCGCGCACGCCGGCCAACGGTAACCATCTCGGCGGATTTCCACCTTAGGCGCGTCCGCAGGTGGCGTTCAGGCCGGCGTCTGCAGACGTACGCGAGAAGGGGCGTTCCGCTTTGCCCTCTTCGGGGCGTCTGTCGCTCAGTAGCGCCGAAACAGCGCGACGAGCCGTCCCTGTATCTGCACGCGGTCCGGGCCGAAGATGCGGGTCTCATAGGCGGGGTTGGCGGCCTCGAGCGCGATGGACGCACCCTTGCGGCGCAGGCGCTTCAGCGT
>JAEZMI010000249.1 GCA_023414975.1 Pseudomonadota bacterium
AGGTCGGCAACATGCCGCTGCCGGCCAAGCTGCTGCGCGAGGGCGTGCGCGACATGATCCGCATTTCCGACGCCCGCATGTCCGGCACCGCCTATGGCACCGTCGTGCTGCATGTCGCGCCGGAGGCGACGGTGGGCGGCCCGCTGGCGCTGGTGAAGAACGGCGATCTCATCACGCTCGACGTGCCCGCCCGCTCGCTGCACCTGCATGTCGAGCCCGCCGAGCTGGAGGCCCGCCGCGCCGCCTGGGTGGCGCCGGAGCCGCACGCCACCCGCGGCTATCAGCGCCTCTACATCGACCATGTGCTGCAGGCCGATCGCGGCGCCGATTTCGACTTCCTCGTCGGCCGCTCCGGTTCGCCGGTGCCGCGCGACAACCACTGATCCTGCACGGAATTCGCTTGAAGGTGCCCGCCATGCCCGCTTCGCCCCGCTACCAAGGTGTCTTCCCGGTCGCGCCCACGGTGTTCGACGCCGAGGGCCGGCTCGATCTGGAAGGCCAGAAGCGCGCCATCGATTTCATGATCGACGCCGGCTCGCACGGGCTGTGCATCCTCGCCAATTTCTCCGAGCAGTTCGTCCTCACCGACGCCGAGCGCGACCAGGTGATGGAAACCGTGCTGGAGCATGTGGCCGGGCGGGTGCCGGTGATCGTCACCACCACGCATTTTTCCACTTTCGTCTGCGCCGAACGCTCACGGCGCGCGCAGGCGATGGGCGCGGCGATGGTGATGGTGATGCCGCCCTATCACGGCGCCACCTTCCGCGTGCCGGAGGCGCAGGTCTACGAGTTCTACAAGGGCGTCTCCGACGCGATCGAAATCCCGATCATGGTGCAGGACGCGCCGGTGGCCGGCACGCCGCTTTCCGTGCCGTTCCTCGCCAGGATGGCCGCCGAGATCGAGAACCTCGCCTATTTCAAGATCGAGGTGCCGCAGGCGGCGGGCAAGCTGCGCGCACTGATCGCCGCCGGCGGCGCCGCCATCGAAGGGCCGTGGGACGGGGAGGAAGCCATCACCCTCCTGGCCGACCTCGACGCCGGCGCCACCGGCGCCATGACCGGCGGCGGATACCCGGACGGCATCCGCCAGATCATCGACCCCTATGTCGCCGGCGACCGGGAGGCGGCGGTGGACGCCTATATGCGCTGGCTGCCGCTCATCAATTACGAGAACCGGCAGACGGGTCTGGCGGCCGCCAAGATCCTCATGCAGGCGGGCGGGGTCATCCGCCACGACACGCTGCGCGCGCCCCTGCCGCCGGTCCACCCGGCGACCCGCGCCGGCCTCCTCGAAATCGCCGGTCGGCTCGACCCGCTCGTGCTGCGCTGGGGGAAGTGAGGATGCCGATCACCCTGCACACGAGGCTGCACTCATTGGCCTCATCGTCCACCTCACTGCACTCATTATTGCACTCTTCGCTGCACTCATCGTCCGGCCGGGAGGAGCGCGCATGAGCCCCGTCCGCCTCGCTCTCGTCGGCCTCGGCAAGATCGCCCGCGACCAGCATCTGCCGGCCATCGCCGCGACCCCCGGCATCGAGCTCGCCGCCATCGCCAGCCGCAACGCCTCGCTCGATGGCGTGCCGCATTTCACCACGCTGGAGGCCCTGCTCGCGAGCGATGTCGGGGTGGACGCGGTGGCGCTCTGCACCCCGCCGCAGGGTCGGCGCGAGCAGGCCGAACTAGCGCTAAGTGCCGGAAAACACGTGCTTTTGGAAAAGCCGCCGGGCGCTACCGTGAGCGAGATCGGCCCGCTGGCCGAGACCGCGCGGGAGAACGGGCTGACGCTTTTCGCCACCTGGCACTCGCGCTTCGCCCCGGCCGTGGAGCCCGCCCGCACCCTGCTGGCGCAGCGGCAAATCAATACCGTCGACATCGTCTGGAAGGAGGATGTGCGCGTCTGGCATCCCGGTCAGGACTGGATCTTCGCGCCCGGCGGCCTCGGCGTTTTCGACCCCGCGATCAATGCCTTGTCGATCCTCACCCGCATTCTCCCCACCCCCGTCATCGTCACCGCCGCCGAACTCGCCTTCCCCGCCAACCGCGCCGCCCCCATCGCGGCCAAGGTTGAGATGGTTGATGGTAATAAAATACCTATACGGGCGGACCTGGATTTCCTGCAGACCGGCCCGCAGAGCTGGGACATCCGCATCGACACCGATGCCGGCGAGGTCCTGCTCTCCGGCGGCGGCGCCCGGCTGACACAGGACGGGGTGGTGCTGAGCGATCAAGCCGAGGCTGAATATGCCGGAATTTACAAGCACTTCGCAGCGCTGATCGAGGCCGGGCAGTCCGACGTCGATGTGAGCCCGCTGGCGCTGGTGGCCGATGCCTTCCTGCTCGGACGCCGCGTCACCGTCGATCCGTTCGCGTTCTGAGGAGCCATGACGATGCACGGCAAGGCCCCACAAACCGATCGCCCCCTGCGCTCCCGCGCCTGGCTCGACAACCCCGCCAATATCGACATGACCGCGCTCTATCTGGAGCGCTACCTCAATTTCGGCCTGAGCCAGGAGGAGCTGCAGTCGGGCCGCCCGATCATCGGCATCGCCCAGACGGGATCGGACCTATCCCCTTGCAATCGCCACCATATCGAGCTCGCCAAGCGCACCCGCGAAGGCATCCGCGAGGCCGGCGGCATCGCCATCGAATTCCCCGTCCACCCCATTCAGGAGACCGGCAAGCGCCCCACCGCCGGGCTCGACCGCAACCTCGCCTATCTCGGCCTCGTGGAGGTATTATACGGCTACCCGCTGGATGGCGTGGTGCTCACCATCGGCTGCGACAAGACCACGCCCGCCTGCCTGATGGCGGCGGCGACCGTCAACATCCCCGCCATCGCCCTTTCCGTCGGCCCCATGCTGAACGGCTGGTACAAGGGCCAGCGCACCGGCTCCGGCACCATCGTGTGGAAGGCGCGCGAGTTGCTGGCGGCCGGCGAGATCGACCATGCCGGCTTCGTCCGGCTCGTGGCTTCCTCAGCCCCCTCAACGGGTTACTGCAACACCATGGGGACGGCGACGACCATGAACTCGCTCGCCGAGGCGCTGGGCATGCAGCTTCCCGGCTCCGCCGCCATCCCCGCGCCCTATCGCGACCGGCAGGAGGTCGCCTACCGCACCGGCCTGCGGATCGTCGAGATGGTATTTGAAGACCTCAAACCCTCCGACATCCTCACCCGCGACGCCTTTCTGAATGCGATCCGGGTGAATTCGGCCATTGGCGGCTCGACCAACGCCCCCATCCACCTCAACGCCCTCGCCCGCCATGTCGGCGTCGACCTCACCCTCGACGACTGGCAGACCCATGGCGAGGACATCCCGCTGCTGGTCAATCTCCAGCCCGCCGGCGAGTATCTCGGCGAGGATTATTACCACGCGGGCGGCGTGCCGGCGGTAGTCAACCAGTTGATCGAACAGGGACTTATCGCCGAGGACGCGCGCACCGTGAACGGGCGCACGCTGGGCGAGAACTGCAAGGGCACGGCCATCGCCGACGAGGCGGTGATCCGCCCCTATGACAGGCCGCTGAAGGAAAGGGCCGGCTTCCGCGTGCTGCGGGGCAACCTCTTCTCCTCGGCCATCATGAAAACCAGCGTGATCTCGCCGGAATTCCGCGTGCGCTACCTCTCCAACCCCGACGACCCCGAGGCCTTCGAAGGCCGCGCCGTGGTGTTCGACGGGCCGGAGGACTACCACGCCCGCATCGACGACCCGGCGCTGGCCATCGACGAGACCTGCATCCTGTTCATGCGCGGCGCCGGCCCCATCGGCTATCCCGGCGCGGCGGAAGTGGTGAACATGCGGGCGCCCGATTACCTCATCAAGGCCGGCGTGCATGCCCTGCCCTGCATCGGCGATGGCCGCCAGTCCGGCACGTCGGGCTCCCCCTCCATTCTCAACGCCTCGCCGGAAGCCGCCGTCGGCGGCGGCCTCGCGCTGCTGCGCACGGGCGACCGCGTGCGCATCGACCTGAAGCGCAACAGCGCCAACATGCTGATTTCCGAAGAGGAATTGACCCGGCGCCGGGCCGAGCTGGAAGCGGCGGGCGGCTATGCCTACCCCGCGCACCAGACGCCCTGGCAGGAAATCCAGCGCAGCTTCGTCGGGCAGATGGAAACCGGCGCGGTGCTGGAACCCGCCGTGCGCTACCAGCGTATCGCGCAGACCATGGGGATGCCCCGTGACAACCATTGAGGCCATCGCCGCCCTCGCCCTCCGCGCTGAAACCGTCCCGGTACGGCTGCTCGACGCGGCCCGTTGCCATCTCGGCGAGGGCTCGACCTATGACGCGGCGAGCGACACCGCCTGGTGGTTCGACATTCTCGGCCGTACCCTGCACGAGGCCCGGCCAAGCGATGCGCGGCCAAGCGATGGACGGCCAAGCGATGGCCGGCCCGGCAACTATCACCTCGCCGTCCATGCCCTGCCGGTGATGGCCAGCGCGCTCGCCATGGTCGACGATCAGCGCCAACTTCTTGTGGCGGAAGACGGTTTGCACCTGCGCGACATCGCCACGGGTCATCTGCAACGGCTTGTCGCCATCGAGGCGGAGAATCCCGGCACCCGCTCCAACGACGCGCGGGTGCATCCTTCGGGCACGTTTTGGACCAGCACCATGGGCCGGCGCGCCGAGAAGGGCGCGGGAACCATCTACGCCTATCATGATGGTATTATAGAACCTCTCTTCGCCGACCTCACCATCCCCAACGCCATCTGCTTCAGCCCGGACGGCAGCACGGGATATTTCGCCGATACCGCCGAGAACCGGCTTTATCGCGTGTCGCTCGATCCGGCGACCGGCCTGCCCTTGGAGGCCCCGACCACGCTCCTGGACCATGCCGGCCCCGGCGGGCTGGATGGCGCCGTGACCGATGCCGAAGGGCTGATCTGGTGCGCCATCTGGGGCGGCGGCAGCGTCAATGTCTATTCCCCGGCCGGCGCCCTGGTGCGGCGGATCGCCGTGCCGGCCCGCCAGCCGAGTTGCCCGGTCTTCGTCGGGCCGGGGCTCGACAGGCTGCTCGTCACCTCCGCCTGGGAGAACATGGGCGCCGCGATGCGGGCCGCCGATCCCGGCCATGGCCAGACCTTTCTGCTCGATGTCGGCGCGCGCGGCCGCGCCGAACCGCGCGTGCGGCTGGGAGGCGTCTGATGACGGTCGCGCACATCGTCGTCGACTGGGGTACGACCAGCTTCCGGCTGTGGGCGATGGACCGCGCCGGCCGCATCCTCGCGGAAAGGCGTAGCGCGCAGGGGCTCGCCGTTGCGGCGGTGGAAGGTTTTGAGACGGTTCTTGAGAACCATATCGCCGCGCTGGGTGTCGCCGACGGCGTGCCGGTGATGATGTGCGGCATGGTCGGCTCGCGCACGGGCTGGGCCGAAGCCCCCTATGTGGACGCCCCCGCTCCTCTCCGGGATCTGGCCGGCCGGGCAATCTATGTTCCCGCGCGGCGGCGCCCCATCCGTGTCCTGCCGGGCATCGCCCAGCGCAGCGCCGCCCATCCCGACGTGATGCGTGGCGAGGAAACCCAGTGCCTCGCCCTCGCGGCGGAAGGCTTCAGCGGCCTTGCCTGCCTGCCCGGCACCCATTCCAAATGGGTGGCGTTGAGGGACGGCGTGCTCACGGGCTTCGCCACCTTCATGACCGGCGAGCTGTTCCAGCTTCTGCGCGCCGGCTCGGTCATCGCGCCGGCGGTCGATGGCGGGGGCGCAGTGGTGCCGGGTCCGGCCTTCGGCGAAGGGCTCGAAGCGGCCCTCGCCGCGCCGGAGGTCGCGACCAATCTGTGGTTCGAACTGCGGGCCCGCTGGCTGCTGGCCGGCGCGGCGGCCGGCGATACGCTGGCGCGCCTTTCCGGCCTGCTGATCGGCCTCGAACTTGCCGGCGCCATGCGGCGACTCGGCCCGCTGGACGGCGCCGCGCTGATCGCCAGCGGCGCCATCGCCGATCTCTACGCCCAGGCGCTGGCGCTTGCCTGCGTGAGCGGGGTGGCGCGGCGCGACGCGGAAGCCTGCGTGCGCACCGGCCTGCACGCGGCGGCGCTCGCCGCCTTCCACCCCGAGGGAGCGGCGCCATGAGCCTCTCAGCCCGCCCGATCGCGTCGCCCCGCGTGCCCTGGCCCCGCGTGCCCTGGCCGCGCCTGTCCCGTTCGCTGATCGCCATCCTGCGCGGCCTGAAGCCGGAGGAGGCCGAGCCTATCGTCGGCACCCTGATCGAGGAAGGGCTTGAAGCGATCGAGATCCCGCTCAACTCGCCGGATCCGTTCCGCTCCATCGAGCGCGCCGCGCGGCTCGCCCCGGCGAACGTGCTCATCGGCGCCGGCACGGTGCTGGAGGCGACGGACGTCGACAGGTTGCGTGATACCGGCGGTCGGCTGATGGTCAGCCCGAATGTCGATCCGGCGGTGATCGCCCGCGCGGGTGAGCACGGCATGGTGACGATGCCCGGCGTGCTCACCCCCACCGAGGCGCTCGCCGCCGTGAAGGCCGGCGCCTCCGGGCTGAAATTCTTCCCGGCCAATCATCTCGGCCCCGCCGTCATACAGGCCATCGCCGTCGTGCTGCCGCCCGGCACCGTCGTCGGCGCGGTCGGCGGCGTCGGCGAGGCCGAGTTCGCCGCTTATGCGGCGGCCGGCATACGCACCTTCGGTCTCGGCTCCAGCCTTTACCGGCCGGGCGCGAGCGCCCGCGAGGTTCGGGCGAAGGCGCGGGCGGTCGTCGCCGCCTATGACGCCGCCTTCCCCCGCGAGGAGGAGACACCGCGCGCCATGTGACGGCACGCCGATGCCACGCGGCTCCCCGCCAAGAAACCGGCACGCCCAAGGCGGCCAGACCCATCGATCGGATACCGGGAGATTTCCATGAAACGCCTGACCCAACGCCTGACCCGAAGCCTGAGCCAGGGCCTGACACGCCGCCGGATCACCACCGCCCTCTCCGCCCTCGCCATCGGCGCGGCGGGGTTCAACCTCGCCATGCCCGCGCATGCGCAGGAAAAGGCGACGGTCGGCATCGCCATGCCCACCAAATCCTCCGCCCGCTGGATCGCCGATGGCGACAACATGGTGAAGGTGCTGAAGGAGCGCGGCTACAATACCGATCTGCAATACGCCGAGGACGACATCCCCAACCAGCTCTCGCAGATCGAGAACATGGTGACCAAGGGCGCCAAGGTGCTGGTGATCGCGTCCATCGACGGCACCACCCTGTCCGACGTGCTCAAGCAGGCGCATGACAAGGGCATCAAGGTCATCGCCTATGACCGCCTGATCCGCGACACGCCGAATGTCGACTACTACGCAACCTTCGACAATTTCCAGGTCGGCGTCCTGCAGGCCGAGTCGCTGCTGAAGGGCCTCGGCTATCCCGAGAAGAAGGGGCCGTTCAATATCGAGCTGTTCGGCGGTTCGCCGGACGACAACAACGCCTACTTCTTCTATGACGGCGCGCTCTCCGTGCTGAAGCCGCTGATCGACAACGGCACGCTGAAGATCCCCTCCGGCCAGATGGGGATGGACAAGGTCTCCACCCTGCGCTGGGACGGCGCCACCGCCCAGGCGCGCATGGATAATCTGCTCAGCGCCTATTACACCGACAAGAAGCTGGACGGCGTGCTCTCACCCTATGACGGCCTGTCCATCGGCATCCTGTCCTCGCTCAAGGGCGTGGGCTACGGTTCCGGCGACATGAAGATGCCGGTCGTCACGGGGCAGGATGCCGAAGTGCCCTCGGTCAAGTCCATCCTCGCCGGCGAGCAGTATTCGACCATCTTCAAGGACACCCGCGAACTCGCGAAGGTGACCGCGGACATGGTCGACGCCACGCTGTCGGGCAAGCAGCCGACCGTGAACGACACCAAGACCTATAATAACGGCGTGAAGGTCGTGCCGGCCTATCTGCTCAAGCCGGTCGTCGTCGACAAGGACAATTGGGAAAAGGTGCTGATCGGGTCGGGCTACTACAAGCAGAACCAGATCAACTGACGGTCCACTATCGCGACCCGCGCCCGGCGACAGCTTGGCGCGGGTCGATCCTCAACGTCAGGGAGTGCGCTCATGAACGCGCATCTGCACACCGCCGCCCACCCGCCGGCAGGCCTGTTGCCGGAGGCCCCCGCGCTTCTGGAGATGCGCGGCATCAGCAAGAATTTCGGCGGCGTGAAGGCCCTCAGCGAGGTGAGCTTCACCGTGCGCCCGGCGGAGATCCACGCGCTGGTCGGTGAAAATGGCGCGGGCAAGTCCACGCTGATGAAGGTGCTGAGCGGCGTCTATCCGCACGGCTCCTATGAAGGCGCCATCGTCTTCGACGGGGAGGAGCGCCGCTTCAAGGACATCACCGATTCCGAGGCGCTGGGCATCATCATCATCCATCAGGAGCTGGCGCTGGTTCCGCTGATGTCGATCGCCGAGAACATCTTCATCGCGAACCCGCCCGGCCGCTTCGGCATCATCGATCGCGGCGCGGTCCACCGGCGCACCAAGGAATTGCTCGCCAAGGTCGGCCTCGACGAGGCGCCCGACACGCTGGTGACGCATATCGGCGTCGGCAAGCAGCAGCTCGTGGAGATCGCCAAGGCGCTGTCGAAGAAGGTGCGCCTGCTCATCCTCGACGAGCCGACCGCCAGCCTCTCGGAGAAGGACAGCGCGGCGCTGCTCGACCTGCTCCTGGAGTTCAAGGCGCAGGGCATCGCCTCCATCCTCATCTCGCACAAGCTGAACGAGGTCTCGAAGGTCGCCGACCGCATCACCGTGCTGCGCGACGGGCGCACCGTGGACACGCTCGATTGCCATGAAGGCGCGGTCGAGGAGGACCGCATTATCGCCCGGATGGTCGATCGCGACCTCGAACACCGCTATCCCAAGCGGGAACCCCACATCGGCGACCCGATTTTCAAGGTCAGCAACTGGTCCGCCTATCACCCGCTGCATGGCGACCGGCAGGTGATCAAGAACGTCGATTTCGAGGTGCGGCGCGGCGAGATCGTCGGCATTGCCGGGCTCATGGGCGCGGGGCGCACCGAGTTCGCGATGAGCATCTTCGGCCGCTCCTGGGGCCAGAAGATCAGCGGCCGCGCGGAGCTTGAAGGGCACGAGGTGGACCTGTCCACCGTGCGCGCCGCCATCGACGCCGGCTTGGCCTATGTGACCGAGGATCGCAAGCATCTCGGCCTGTTGCTCGCCGAGGACATCCGCAAGAACGTCACGCTGGCCAACCTGCCGGCGGTGGCCCCTGCCCGCGTGATCGACGACATGAAGGAACTGCGCGTCGCCACCGACTATCGCGGGCGGATGCGCATACGCTGCCAGAGCGTGTTTCAGGAGGCCGGCAAGCTCTCGGGCGGCAACCAGCAGAAGGTGGTGCTGTCCAAATGGCTGTTCACCGACCCCAAGGTGCTGATTCTCGATGAGCCCACCCGCGGCATCGATGTCGGCGCCAAATATGAAATCTATTGCATCATCAACGAGCTGGCGGACGCCGGCAAGGGCGTGGTGGTGATCTCCTCGGAGATGCCGGAGCTGCTGGGCATCTGCGACCGCATCTGCGTCATGAACGAGGGCGCCTTCGTCGGGGAATTCCCCGGCCCTGAGGCCACCCAGGAAAAGATCATGCGCGCCATCATGCGCAAGGGAGAGCCGCGCCTCAGGGAGACACGGGCATGAGCGACACCGCGCTGAAGGACAAGCCGAGCCACGCCGGCTTCCTCAAGAACAATCTGCGCGAATACGGGATGATGATCTCGCTCTTCGCCATCATGATCTTTTTCGAGGTGGTGACGAACGGCACGCTGATGCGCCCGCTCAACCTCACGAACCTCGTGCTGCAGAACAGCTACATCGTCATCATGGCGCTGGGCATGCTGCTGGTCATCGTCACCGGCCATATCGACCTGTCGGTCGGCTCGGTCGCGGGCTTCATCGGCGCGGTGGCGGCGGTGCTGATGGTGAAGTTCGGCGTCCACTACATCCCCGCCACCCTGATCTGCCTCGCGCTGGGCGGGCTCATCGGGGCGGCGCAGGGCTATTGGGTCGCCTATTTCAGGATTCCTTCCTTCATCGTCACGCTGGCGGGCATGCTGGTGTTCAAGGGGCTCGCCCTCGCCATCCTCGCCGGCCAGTCGGTTGGACCGTTCCCGGCCGAGTTCCAGAAGCTCTCCTCCGGCTTCATTCCCGAGATCGTGCCGGACGCCGGCGCGCTCTACCCGACCTCGCTGGCTCTCGGCGCCGTGCTGGCCTTCGCGCTGGTGTGGCTGAATTTCCGCAGCCGCGCCCGGCAGGAAGCCCATCACATCGAGACGGAGCCCTATGGCTTTTTCCTCGCGAAGAACGCGCTGCTCTTCGCCATCATTGTCTATTTCGCCTATCTCATCGCGTCGCATCGCGGCCTGCCGAATGTGCTGGTCATCATGGCCGCGCTGATCGCGCTCTACGCCTTCATCACCACCCGCACGACCATCGGCCGGCAGATTTACGCGGTCGGCGGGAACGAGAAGGCGGCGAAGCTTTCGGGCATCAAGACCGAGCGGCTGACCTTCCTCACCTTCGTGAACATGGGCGTGCTGGCGGCGCTGGCGGGGCTGATCTTCGCCGCGCGGCTGAACACCGCCACGCCCAAGGCCGGCCTCGGCTTCGAACTGGACGTGATCGCCGCCTGCTTCATCGGCGGTGCGTCGGCCTATGGCGGCGTGGGGCGCGTCGGCGGCGCGGTGATCGGCGCGCTCATCATGGGCGTGATGAACAACGGCATGTCGATCCTCGGCATCGGCATCGACTACCAGCAGGTCATCAAGGGCCTCGTCCTGCTCGGCGCCGTCTGCCTCGACGTCTACAACCAGAAGCGCGCCTGACCGCACGAAAAACCCCGGCACGGGGAGCCGGGCCGGGGTTTCAACGATCAGGTATGCAGCGGGCCGCCGAAGCTGCCCCTTGGCCGGTCAGATCGAGCTGTTGATCCAGCTCAGCATCTTCGCCTTCGGCGCGGCGCCGACCTGACGGGAGGCGATCTGGCCGTCCTTGAACAGCAGCAGGGTCGGGATCGACATGATGCCGTACTTCGACGCGGTGTTCGGATTCTCGTCGACGTTCAGCTTGACGATCTTCACCTTGTCGCCGAGCTCGCCCGACACCTCGTCCAGAACCGGCGCGACCATGCGGCAAGGCCCGCACCACTCGGCCCAGAAATCGACGATCACCGGCTCGGACGACTTCAGCACCTCGGCCTCGAAGCTGCTGTCCGAAACTTTCTCAACGCTCATGGCGCGTACCTCTATGGGAATAACAAGTTGCCCCCAAGGTAGGTAGCCGCCCTAGCTTGCGTCAAGGCAGCGTCACAGCGACGTGACGCCATCCCCAGCCTGCGCCAGCGCCACCGCCTCGAGGGTGAAGGCACGCGGGCTCGCCGTATAGACCAGCACCGCCGCGATCTCCTTGGCGGGAAAGAGTTTCCCCAGCAGCCGGGCATAGAGCGCGATCTGCCGCACATGCGCCGGCGGCAGGTCAGCCGCGCGCCGGGGGACATGCCGGTCGGTCTTGAAGTCCGCCACCAGCACCCGGTCGGCCGTCACGGCGAGCCGGTCGATTCGGCCAGAAACCACCGTGCCGTCCTCGAGCGTGCCGACGACCGGCACCTCCGCCTGGCCGCCCGCGGCAAAAAGCGGGCCGAGTTCCGGCAGGGCGAGAACCGCGAGCACCTCCCGCAGCAGCGCCTCGCGCGCCGTTTCCGGCAGGTCGGACGCCGCCGCCAGCAGACGCCGTCCGGGCGCCTCGCGCTCACCGGCGGGGAGGTCGGCGAGCCCGGCCATCAGCCGGTGCAGGAGTTCGCCCCGCAGGCGCGCGGCCTCCATCGCCTGCCGGTCCGACGGCGTGGCCGTAAGTGCGGCTGTGGCGCCCGCTACGGAGGGTCGCAGGGCCGGCTGGGGGGAAACCGCGCCCGCCGGCAACTGGGCCAGGCGTCGGGCGAGCGCGCGGTCCTCATCGTCCGCCCCGGCCATGGCGACGGGCGGCTCGGAAACCGGAAGGGGTCCGCCCTCCTGCGGCGCCCGCCAGCGCTTCACCGTGCCGTCGAAGCCCGCGGCGGGATGCTCCGCCGCGTTCGGCGCCAGCGCGTCATGCACGAGGTTGTACCAGCAGTCGGCCGGCCGGCCGCGCGCGCCATCCGCCCCGCACAGCACCAGCGCCGTCTCCGCCCGCGTCAGCGCGACATAGAGCAGGCGGCGCTGCTCGTCCTGCTGGGCGGCGTCCTCACGCTGGCGCGCGGCGGCGATGGCGGGCGTGTCGCGCTTCTTCGAGGGCGCGTGCACGGCGATGCGGCGCCCGTCGGCCCGCTCCACCCGCACCAGCCCCGCCGTGCGGCGGGTCATGGGCGCGCCCGTGGTGTCGGCGAGGATGACATAGGGCGCCTCCAGCCCCTTCGCCCCGTGCACGGTCATCACCCGCACCTCGTCGCGCCCGGCCTCCATGTCGCGCTTGGCTTCCGCGCCGCCGCGCCGGAGAAAGGCGAGAAAACCGGCGAGCGAGGGGGCCTCGACGCTCTCATAGGCGCGGGCCAGCGCCAGCATCTCGTCGAGCGCATCCGCCGCCTCCGGTCCCAGCCGCGCCAGCATCGCGGCGCGCCCGCCCTCGCGGCCGAGCACGCGGGCGTAGAAGTCGAAAGGCCGCAGCCGCCGCGCCTCGACGCGCAGCCGGGAGAGCCGCGCCACCGCCGCCGCCCAGCGCGCATTCTCTCCGGCACGCGCCCGCAGCGTCTCTTCGAGCCGCGCGCTCCGGCCGGGACACAGCGCCATCAGGTCCGCATCGTCGAAGCCGAAGAGCGGGCTCTTGAGCGCGCAGGCAAGCGCCAGCTCATCGTCGCGCGCCAGCAGCGCGTCGCCGAGCGCCATCAGGTCCATCACCGCGATGTGCTCGG